>NZ_JBGOBM010000016.1:0-50135 GCF_041475995.1 Chryseomicrobium imtechense
GGGCGAAGCCATGGAATCTGTCCGTATTTGGTCCTTAGACAGGCTGTGGATGTGTACGCTCCGGTGGCCAAAAGCAAGAAATAACGACAAGAAAAGGTAGCCAGCTGTTGGCTACCCTCTGATTGGCATGCTCTTGTGTTACCGACTCGTTCGTCCGTGAAGAGAAAGACAGGAATCTACAGGCTGTCCTTGAAGATACAGCCTGTGATTATCGGCTTTTTTAGGAAGAAGCGACACGTAGAGCGACTTCATGAACTTCTAGTCGCTCTAGTGCAGTCGCCCAAAAAAGATATATTAACTTGAATCTACATAATCTTGAGAAATACATCTACAAATAGATATATTTGGGATATCATGAACATATAGATTAAATTTATTTACATATGACTATTCGATTAATCAATCCATGTATAAATAAAACTCTTGTCTAGAAGTCAGAGTAAGAAATTGAAAATATTGAAAAGGTGGAAATAAAATGATTAAAAGAATTACGGTCTTTTTGTTTGCAATAGTTTTAATGATTGGATGTACAGAAGTCGAAGAAAGCGTGTTAGAAGAGAGTACAGCAGTTGCTGAAGAAGAGGTAGTAAACCAGGTCGAAGAAAATAACGAAGATACCTCAGCAAATGAAGAAAAGCTGAAGAAACTAGCGAAGTAGGGAAAGAAGAATCTGAACCAGAAGTTGTAGAAGAAATAGAGATAGCTGCCGAAATCATTTTACAAGATGATAGTGAGCGATTAATGGAGTCAGGTAGATATTATTCAGATGAAGCAAAGGTTCCTGGTGTCGAACATGATGAGCTTGACGAGTGGCATGTGGTTGGAGATTCTCTTAGCGGATATAGGACACTTTTTGAACAAAACTTGTAAACCTTAATATATTTTATCTAAAAAATCTTTCACATCAATTATTATGGGAGGTTATTTTTTATTCAAAAAGGGGTAGCTTCCCGTAAATGCGTATTTACAACGTTAAGCTGTTTGTGTTGATAAAAATAAAGCATATACAACGATAAGAATTTTGAGACAAGTCATACAATAAAACACTAAATCGCTTTATTTGACGTAATTTCGATTATATCTCAATAGATTAAACCTTATTGTACAAGGTTTCCTGCTTTATCATTGTAAATCCGTATAATCGGGATGCTGCCCCTCTAAGAAGTAAGATGTTCTCATACCAATAAGGAACTCATACCATTTAATTAATGAGAAGTGCTTGTTTTCGTGTCAGCAGATCTTTGATTAAGTATAATTACTCCACCGACAATCATAACTAAACCAATAAATGTAAGAATATTAAATGGTTCATTCCACACCAAAACACCTATTAAAGCTGTCAGAGCTGTTCCTACACCTGACCAGATTGCGTAAGCTAAACTTAAAGGCAAAGTTTTTAAAGACAATGATAATGTATAGAACGCTATGAAGAAGCCAATTGCTACTCCAATTGTGGGGTATATATTCGTAAATCCTTCAGATAATTTCAACATAGATGTTCCGAATATTTCACCAATAATCGCAATTCCTAATGCAACATACCCTTTCATAATCCATCAACCTTCCTTTAATGAGACAATTTAAGTACCACAACACCAGCTATAATGATTAGTAAGCCAAGTAATATTTTTAGATTAAACTTTTCTTTCCAAACAAGAATACCAACAATCGCAGTAAGAGCAGTACCTGCACCAGACCATATTGCATAAGCAGTTCCTAACGGAATGTGTTCTAATGCTTTGGAGAGAAAATAAAAAGCACTCCCCATACCTATTACTAAACCAACTGTAGGGACTAATTTCTTAAAGCCATTTGATGCCTTCATCATAGAACTTCCGAATACTTCAAATAAGATTGAGCTAATTAATAATACATATGGATTCATGTGATATCCTCCTAGGTTGTAGATTCAATTAATTTTTCGATGATTTTTTCTCGTAAGTCAAAATTGATTTGTCCCAACTTAAAGAACTCGGAATAATAAAGACCATCGAGAGTAAGCCGAATTGTTGTTGCTAGTACAGAGTCAATACCATCCTCATCAATTTTTGATTGAATATACTCGAAGTGGACAAGGATGTTTTCTGTAACAGTATGATTCAATTTCGAAAAAGAATGAAATGCTATATTTAGAACTTGAGAATTGTTTAAATCATCAGTGTAGGCATGTATTAAGGCGCGAGTCCATTTTCCTTTTTCTATAGGATCATTCTCAGCTAATTCATTAAATCGGTATACAAAGTCTTGAAAAATAAATTCAGTTATTCCAGCATATAATGCTTCTTTTGAGGGGAAATGATACAATAAACCACCTTTGCTAACATTGGCTTGCTTTGCGACTGCTTCTAATGTCAAAGTATCAAAATCGTTTGAACCTAAGAATTCTATTGCAGCATTTAGTAGATGCGCTCTTTTGTCCTGTCCTTTTGCTGACATGATTACCCTCCTTTTATTATTCCATGAGATTATTATACCGTCCGGACGGTTTTTTGTCAAAATAAACTTACCTTGAATTTATTTTGATAGGGATGTTCCAGAATCAAAGTTTGTATTGTTTCTTAGAAAATGATTCTGTTAAAGGGCGCTATTCTGACATATGAACCAGCGTCCTTATTACATATAAGAAGCGCCATTGTTGAAGAAGCGCCTCAAAATTCAAGTTACCTTAGTTCATTAAAGATTTATGAAGTATGCAAAATCATTCAAAATAACGTTCCCAAATAAAAGTTTGGACGCAAACAAAAATCCTAGAAATCTTGCTTAAATAGTATTTCTTGGATTCATTAAGGTTGTAAATACGCATCTTTCTTACACTAACCCTACGATAGAAGTGTAGGAATTTTAAGTTTTGTTCATCATTTAGTTTTATTCATCGCTCAAATCGAGGTGTATCAACAGATAAAAGGTTTTATCTCTTAAAAGAATATCCTATACTGGTGGTGTGTCTAATGCTTACAATGTTACTCCTCAAGACAGCACGCTCAACCGCCATGGCGACCAAATCTATATGGAGAGTTTGATTCGAAGTGCAGGTGGTGTCACTGACTTTGAGGCAATCATCACATATCCAGATTGTATTTCAAATGCGAGAGCTATGAATTGAAGAAGTATAAAGATTATGAGGAACTGGTCGAGGAGGTCGATTGCTATATGCGATTCTATAATGAGGAACGCTATCAACAGAAATTAAACAACCTGGCACCGATAGAGTATCGATACCAGGTCGCAGCTTAGTTCTACCCTTTTTTCTTTTTTACTATCTACTTGACAGCGCGCAGTTCAGTTGTCTGAGGGGGTTAAGTATTATCTTTCTCTTTCGTGTTCTTTTTCCCTCGTGCCTCGATCTAATTGAAGGAAGGTACTCTTTAACTCTTTCGTTGAACTTAGATGTGGATTCAAACCATCTAGATGTTTTTCAAAATCTGTTTTTGATTGGATCTGAGGATTCTTCACAAGTTCCCATCCTATCGTGATACCATGTTTTGATTCAGCTTGTAGATTGGGTTGCTTTAGTACCTTCGCAAGTCGAGCATTCAGGTGGTTCGAGTTTAGTTGTTCAAGTCTCGGTGCATCCTTATGCTTTGTCTGACTCAAGAATTTATCTGTATTAAGAGACTGTGCAATACCTGATTTATCGATGAATCGTTCCGCCTCGGATTTCTTGAAAAAGGACCGTTGAGAGCTTCCTCCACCTTCGACTGTCACAGCGTATTTTCCTTCTTCAAGCTTCGTCACTTCTACAATATCCTCAACCTTTTTGTATTCTTCCACGAGCTGTCCCTTGTTTTCTAATACATTCAGTACATGATAGCGTTCAGTCAGCTCATCAATCGGTAGAATCCGGTTTGTGTTGGTACGTAAGAAATGATGCTGGTCACGTTCACTCTGTTCGACCTTTGCGTAGATGACTAATCCGTTCTTGCTGTCAAACAGTTGTAATGTCGGTTTGTCTTCAAAAGATACACCTAGCTTGGATTCAATCGATTCTTTGACCTGTTCTGGATCGATGGATTGATAGAACTCTTTGATCTTCTCACTTTGCATGCCGTTAATGTACTCGATTGTCTCTTTCGAGACGTCCTGTACCTCTTTGATCGCCTGTTTCGCAAGGTTCAAGTCTTGCGCCCATGTAGCGATGTAACCGGTAGAGGAAAGATCGGTATCCAGTCCATAATACTGAGAGACGATATACGCAGCGCATTCGGCCTGCGCCTCTTTGTGTCCTCTCGGAAGGTCTTTTATCTCACTCTCTTTGTGATGCAACTGGCTGTGTGCGTATTCGTGTATGAGGACTCGAAATTTTTGCTCGGTCGTCTTGGCAACAGCTGAGTTGATGACGATCTCCTCGTTCTTTCGGCTGTAATAGCCTCCATAGGATTTGTCTGCATGTTCTTCTTCACGGATCGTGAGTTCATGAAGATTGGTGTTCGTCTGTTCGATGAATCGGTCGTAAAGTTCTTGCAGCGACTCAGGTGACTGTAGATCTTTTTGAATGAAGTCACGCACGTTTGGGATTTCTTTTCCGTCCGTCTGGGCCACATCAAAAACCTTTCCGATGGTGAATCCCGTGATACTTTGGCGTACTTCAATTTTAGGATCTCCATTCTTGTCACGCAAGACCTCCCCGGTCTGTTCGTTGATTTTTGGAACCTTGATTTTTTGGAAAATCGGTACCAAGATATCGATCCCCTTCTCACCCCTCATGACATGGCGACCAAGAGCTTGCCATTGTTTGAATCCTCGGACCATCGTGGCGTCTGGTCGTTGCGAGGCAATCATAATGACATTACTAATTGAATAATGGTGGCCACTCGCCATCACATTCAACATCTCTTGAAAGCGACGATTCGTGAACATCTCTTCCAAGTTCTTCTCCAGGCGTTTACTGATTTCTGTAAGGTCTACTTTAGTCGACATAGTTCATCACGTCCTTTCGAATATACCAGGCCTCGTAGAGAGGTTCACTTCGTCCGGGAACCTTTACTGGGCTATAACAGGTGATTGTATAATCTCTCACGTCTTCTTCTAGATCGAGAAGACCTTCATATGTAAGTGCCTCGAACGGCACCGGGTCATAAAAGCTCAATATCCGTTTATCACTTGCGAGTATCTCACTGATCGTGACAAGCATATCCTTCTCCCCTTTCGCTTATAAGAGTGTCCGTAGGTCAGTCGCTTCGTGTTCCTTCAGACGTTCTTCGACTGAGAGGTCGTCTCTTTTCTGTTGCTGTTGTTCCCACTCTTCTTCAAGTCCCTCGTCTGTCAGGTCGAACAGGTCTGACTGATCTATTTCTTCCTCGATGATATGGACCGAACGTCCACCGTTTACGTTCGTCTCGGTATCCGTGAGCTGTGGAACGGGCGGTTTCGTGAATGCAGCCTCTTTCTTTATTGCACTTGTTACCGGTTCATTTGCTGTATGACGCTCCACATAATCGCCAAATACTTCGGATTGCCACGCCTTCTGTAGTTTCAATGGATAGAGTCCACTGACGAACAGGTAACAGTCGTTTTTGGCGATGCTGGCAAGATCGCCTTCTGAGATCAGCGAGCGCTTTACATACTGTTCGGACGTACTTTGACTGGAACTTGATTTCCCACTCATGAAGCCCCCACTTTGGCTAGAGGAACCGGTCTGGACCTTCGCTGTCGTCTCCCCGGCTAGCTGTGAGAAGTACTTGATGGTCTCCATGTCCTTGCTCCGCAGGAACAACAATGTGTCATGGTTCGAAAGGATGGAGCGTGCCGTCTCTTTTCCGTATAACGATTCGATCTGGCCATTGTCTTGGACGATGGTATTCATCGATAGACCGAGACCTCGACAGGTAGCGAGCACGCGGCCGTACTTGTCGATCTTTCCGATGTTCGGGAACTCATCTAACAAGAAGATGGTCGGGATCTTGAGCTTTCCTCGGTTCTCGTCAGCCATCTTATAGAACTGTGCGATCAGTTGGTCGAAGAACACGGATGTGAGCGCTGTGAACGGGTTCTCATCCATCGGCAGTTTTACATATAAAATGCTTTTCTGTTCTTGGAACTCCCGGAAGTTGAAGTCGCTTGTACGTGTCATCTCACTGATCTTCTTCAACGTGAAGATGCTGACCTGTGAAGCAAAGGATGACGTGACACTTGTTCGGGTGTTGCCTCCAAGCGTCGTGAGCCCTTTTAGTAACTGATAGGCCGGATGATATGGACCAAGGTCTTCATCTACCCAGTTCCGGAACGATTCCTCGTCAGGTGCGACATGTTCATTGAATGCATCAAGTACGTCCTGCATGCTGGCGTTCGGGATCTCGGTCTTGCAATAGACGATGAGTCCGGCAAGCATCTTCTGTGCACGCTCCATGAAGAAGTCTTCTTTTCCGTCTTTCGTCGAGTTCTTGGCGATGGTGACGGAGACGCTTTGCGCATCCTGGTCATCAAATACATAGTCGAGCAAGTTGTAGTTATCTTGATTGAAGTTGATGAAGTCGATCTGGTAGACCTTGTAACCTTGCTGGCGTTTGATAGTTGCGGTCTGTTCGAACAGTTCCCCTTTCGGGTCCGTCACGATCAATGTCTCTTCTCGGTTGTTGATGAGGTTCGGAATGACGTACGACTGTCCTTTACCACTCCCACTGGAACCGACGATGTAGACGTTTCGGTTATCGATCTCAGTCGTGCGTGGGATGATCATGAGTTGCTTTTTATCCGGGACCTTCCCGACGATCAGACCGTTCTCTAGTTGCTGCAGGGTCTTCTCCGGTTGCTTAGTTTGATACTTGTTCTTTTCAGAGAAATACTTGCCATTCAATACGTCAGCTGGTTTCGTGAACCGTGCCGATCCGTGGACCCCAAAATCATGGGCGTCTTCATACGAGTTCGTTCTCAAGCGCATCTTCGAAAGGAACCAACCGAAGAACACGATGGATAGGATGGCCACCAACAGTTGAGAACGCTGGTCCGTCTCCATCAGGAATGTGAAGGTGCCTCTGAAGTCGAGGAGGAGCGTGTTCAATGTTCCCCCACCATTCAAGAACCGGAGAAGACCGGTGAGTGCGTAGCCGACTATAAGCGACAGCAAAAGTGTGACGAATATCTTGAGGCCAGCACCTTTTTGGAAAGTCTTTTTCATAGAAGTTCACGCCTTTCGTCTGTTTGACTTTACAGTTCGATTTCGAGTCCGAGCTCCCGACGGAGCTGTTTGTCTTTGATCTTCTTGTTTCGTATCGCCATAGATGGTGTGTCGTTCTGTTTCCGTGTTCGATCTTGTTCAGCCTGTACGATGAGGCTCTCTAGGAGTTCAGCACTTGCTCGACCTGTCGGTAGATGCGTGAGAATTCCTTTATCAGAGCCGATTTTTCTTGTGAACGTTCCGTCTACCTTCGCCTGGTGCGCACACATCTTTTGTTCTCGTTCTTCTTGCAATACTTGGGCTTTACCAAGGCACTCTTTAAGAGAAGGACGATTTCGTTCTGTTCCTTTTGCATAATGGTGCAGGATGTCCCCTTTCATCTCAAGAGGAAGTTTCTCAACATCACGGACTAGTTTCGGTTTGCTATTCGCAAATGTCAGATGCAATAGGTCGTTGACCTGCAACTCGATATGTCTCGCTTTTGCTTCGTATTTTTCAATGAGCTGTTGTGTCGTGTTCAGTTTGATCGATGTCTCGTAGATGGCATTAAGGTCTTTTCGATCCGTTACAAGTTGCTCTTTTTTGTTTCCTAGTTTGATCAATAGTCGAGACTGGATACGGATCTGTTCACATACTTCACGTGATTGGCTGCAGACTTTTCGGATTTCTGAGTTCTCCAGATGTTCATTCATCTTTTCATAAGATGGGATTAGACTGTAGTTTTGATTAGATAGTTTCTCAAGGATATCTTTCTTAATAGTTACGATCTGGTCGTTATAAGCGAATCGTTCATCAATATCTGGATAGAGTTCATTGAATGCCTTATGGATGATCAGACTCTCGATCCGGTAAGCGCGTTCCGCATGTTCGATGAGTTGGTCCACTGTATGGCGATTTTTTTCGACATCATTCGTCAAAATGTCGAACGCGTCGAGTCGATCTGTAAAACGAGGTGTGAATGTTTTTCGTTCAAAACCTTGTGCGAGAAGTACGTCTGAATCATTGTCTTTGAATGCTTGATGTGAGGCATTGAGTACAGAATGTACGACATCTCTTTCTACCTCGGCTGGTTCGATCTTTCGCTCCTCCCAGCTGTAAAGGGATTGGAGCTGACCGTGGACGGTACTGAATGAATAGTTGTTCTTGATCCGATTCTTCATGAACCGGAGACTCTTCGAGTAGTCGTCATCAAGCTGCGCTGTGACTTCTCCTCTATGTCGATGAAGAAGTGCCGAGACGTTGATCTGTTTCTGTCGTGAAGACAGGTCGACGATCTTATGGTGCAGCTGTTCGATCTCTGCGTTCTTTCTCCGTATCTCTAGGTTCAATTGATGATAGAACGTCTTCGCCTCTATCCCCTTCTCTTCCATCCGTTTTACGTATTGGTATTCATTTCGTTCAAGACGGACCTGGGCGATCTTATCAAGTCCTTGTTCTTCAAATGAGAGGGCCGAGACACTCTTCTTGATGCCCTGTTCTTGAAACTTTGTGTTGATTGCATCGGCATACGCCATGCGCCATCTGAGTAATGTCTCTCGTTCATTCCAGTCGGTCGAATCGATGGTCTTAAATACTTTGTTATTGTTATCGTCTCGTAAGATCTGACCGTCCTTATCGTATTCATACTGACGAGTCTTCTTGTGGCCCCATGAACCGTCTTCATTGAACGGTCGCACCGTGAGCAAGATATGGGCGTGAGGATTGTGTTTTTTGTCTCTGTGGATCGAGACATCTGCAACCATCCCCTGTTCTACAAATTCTTTTTGGACAAACGACCGGATGAGTTCTTGTTGGGCATCTTCAGAAAGATCGATAGGAAGAGCGACGAGCACTTCACGTGCGAGCTGCGCATTCCATGCCTTCTCGACCCTCTCGACTTCGTTCCATAATCTTTCACGATCAAGTGTCCATTCAGGCGCATGGTCCGGCTTCAAAATAAAAGAGACCGGAGCAACTTCTCGTGACTTGTAGCCCTTCATCTCTTCATCACGCTCGGAGTAGAGTTGTTCTCCACTGCGATAGCTCGCACTGGCCACAACGGACTGGCTCTTCTTGCTGATGATGTTGGCTTGTAGTCGGAAGTAACTCACGGTCTCTCACCTCTCTTTTTTCTTACATACATCCGAAGGCGACAAACAAAGTTCCGAAGGACTTTGCCCCAGGACACCACCCCGAATTTTGGGTGGTGTATAACTGGGCACTCGCTTGAAAGCTCGGATTCATTATACCATATTTTTTCCTTTTTACTGAAATATTTTTATCTATATGTTAAAATTTTTACATATAAATAAAAAAAGAGGTGGAAAACATGGCAAACAACATTGAAAAGATCACGAGCATCGAGGAACAGATCAAGAAGTTAAAAGAAAGACAGAAGAACCTGGAAAGACAGATGCAGCAGAACATCGGGGCTGAGGTATTGCGTTCTTGGAATGTAAGTTCAGAAAAAGAAGCCATCGAATGGATTCAAATGCTGGCGGGACAGGTGAACGGAAACGAGACAAAATCAGAAGAGTGGGATGGTCATGAAGACACCGGAAGATAATCTGATCAAGTCAAAAGAATTGAATCAACAGATCACAGGACTGAAGAGAAAGAAGAATCAATTACAGAACGAGACAAAACGACGAGCAAGTTGGGAACAGAGAAAATTAAGGACCAAGAGACTGATCGAGACGGGAGCACTTGCGGAGAAATATTTTGGGTTAGAAGAGTTCACGATAGAACAACGCGAGAAGATATTTCAGACGTTCTCGGAATTCGTGAAAGGTAAGATAAAGAATATAAAACAATAAAAAAGAGCATGTCCCCTTTTGCAGGTGGGCATGCTCTTTGAAATTAAATATCTTTTTCAAGATCATCAGAAAGCGGAATGACTTTCCAAGTATGTTCAGTTAAAAGATTTAATTCATGGGCTCTCTTTTCAGCAACCTCACGGTCTTCGAAAATCACTTCCTTGTCTCCTTCTGAAATGACATCTTCATTAATAGATCGGACTAAGTATCTCATTCAATACCTCCACTTAACAAAAGTAGAAATTTCTACTTTTGTTAAGTGGAAATTTCTACTTTTGCGAGAATGATTAATCGTGATTTAAGAAATCTGTCATAAATTCAAATTGCTTTTGCTGTCTGTCAGTCAATTCATTCTTTTGGTAGTAATCAATCAGTTCAGAGAGGATAGCATATGTTTTATTTTCATCCATAAATTTCCCCAGAACACCTATCTTTACATGAATATCATAAGGAACTTTTATCGATTTAACACTGTCGTTTTTACCTACTACGCTTGCTCGTTTTTTTCTTGCAGTGCTATCTTTTTTATTTGTAGAAGCATCTTCTTTTTGGTTGCTAGGTTTACTTACAGGATTCTTTTCAACTTCTATTACAGGACTAGAAGGCTCAGAGTTAAATTTAAATCCACTGTTTGAGCCTGCATTAATATTGACTGGTTTAGGTCGATCCATTGGCTTTGGTTTCTTTTTGATTAGAGGTCCTTTGTTTCCAGTCTCAGACATTAGATTCCTCCTCCTCAAGACGAACCAGCTTTTCATCCATCTCTTTTATAACATCTAAAAAGATTTGATGAGCTTTACGATCATGGTGATCTTCATTTTTTATTCCAGTCACATCCCATGCCTTCAAACGTTCAAGATGTTTAACAACACTCTTGAATACATTGTCTTCTCCAAATAGTTCAGTGGCTCTTTCTACCGTTGATTGATCGACTCGTCCTCCAGCACGCAATAGTACTGGCAATACCCCTAGTACTTGAATATCAGCATCGTATTCATCATGCATAAACTGCAAGTATGAAACGTAAGTTTCAGCACCTTCAAGGGATAGTTCTTGTGCTTGCAGTATTATAAGAACATAGTCTGATGCCATCATTGCATTATCTGAGTAATCACTTATAGTTGGAGGAACATCGATGATAATATAATCATATTGTTCCTTTAAGGGCTCAAGTAAAGTCTTTAATAAAGTGATTTGATCTAGGTCTGTAGGATAGTTTTGATAAAGGAATTTCGAGAAATTTTTAAACGATACGGCTGCCGGGATTAAATCAAGATAATCATTAACTTTTAAAATAACACTTGATAAGTCTCTATCCTGAAAGCCTTCAAATATTGTTCTTTCTATTTCAGTAATTCCAGCTGTGCGAGCTATTAAAGTACTAGCATTTCCTTGAGGATCCATATCTACTAACAATACTCTCTTGTTATGTACATTTGAATACTCCCAACTAGTCATGACAGACACTTTAGTCTTACCTACACCACCTTTAAAGTTTCCTACAACAATCGTTTTTGCCACCATAAGTTCTTCTCCCCTTTTCTACAAATTTCTACCTAACAAACTTCTACCTTTGTATATTTCTGATAATAACATAAGTAGAAGTTTGTGTGAATGAAAATTTAATTGTAATATAATTGTAATATTTAGTAGTTCTTCTATGCATAGGTAGAAAAGTAGAAATTTCTACTTATGCGAGAAAGGCGTTCATTCTAACAAAAGTGGAAAAGTAGAAATTTCTACTTATGCGAGAAAGGCGTTCATTCTAACAAAAGTAGAAAAGTAGAAATTTCTACTTATGCGAGAAAGGCATTCATTCTAACAAAAGTGGAAAAGTAGAAATTTCTACTTATGCGAGAAAGGCATTCATTCTAACAAAAGTAGAAAAGTAGAAATTTCTACTTATGCGAGAAAGGCATTCATTCTAACAAAAGTAGAAAAGTAGAAATTTCTACTTTTGTAAGGCTTCAAACGTTGATTTGACGCTATTTACTTAATGTTTTTAATCCTTTAACTTATGGAGAGATACGCATAGTTAGAGGGGGCCGCTGGATTGAATATCGTCTTAGAAACCATATTGAAAGATGGAATTTATACATATAAACATAAACATTCAAAGGCCAACCTCCCTCTAAAAGTAGAAGCTTTCAAAGTTGAGGGGAAAAGAAAAAAAGGTGCTATCCCAGTTGTCCGGTCCAAAGAGGACCTTCTAACACCTAGCGGTGTGAAAGGATATGTCATTACATCTGTTGAGTCGTTGACTGAAGATGTGGATGTACTTTCTCATTGGAGCCCGAATGTCTTCAACTATCTGACGTATACAGACGATCAGAGAAAATACATAAAAGGTCATGAAGAGAAGAACCTGCAACAGATCAACACATTTGTCGTCGATATCGATTCAAAGAGACAGTCGTATACGGATATCTTATCTGCAGCTGTTGAACATAGCGTTGGGGCTCCAACGATGGTTCTTGAGACTCCGAAAGGGTTCCAGGTCTATTTTGTATTGAAGACACCTCTGTTCATCAGCAACAAGAACGACTTCCGTGGCCTGAAAGTGGCCAAACGGATTTCAGAGAACATCAAATTGAGCTTGGCGAAGGTCTTGCATGGGGTAGACGTCTCATGTAATGACTTTGGCTTTTTCCGTATACCCAAAAAAGAGAATGTACGTTGGTTCTCAGAAGAGTGTGTATTTGATTTTGGAAGCCTCATCGCGTGGTCGAGACGTCAAGACGACGACAGTGGACGAGGTCTCTTTGTCGTGTTACAAGAAAGAAGAGAGAACGATGTGACTGAGACAGCGTGGTTCCGTGAGTTGTTGCGTACTCAGGACGTCAAGGGCACATCAGGACAGCTTGGCCGTGACAATCTCATGTTCACGTTGGCTCTTGCTTGCTATAGCGCAGGGAAGGGGAGTGGCGAGGCCCTAGATTTACTTGATGAGTACAACTCACGCCTCAAGAGTCCGGTACGTCACACAGAGGTCGAAAAGATCGTCCGAAGTGCATACAAGGGACGATTCAAAGGAGCCAGCAAGATATACATCAAAGAACTTCTTGATGCATGGGGCATCCAGAAAGACGTGAAGATCGAGACGCCTCGAAGTGGATGGTACAAGTTCAAGAAAGAACGTGAAGATCGTGTGCGTAGTCATTATGAAGAGTGGGAAGAAGACTTGCTCGCATACATCGATGAGATGACGCAACTGGACCGACCGGTCCACTGGACGACACAAAGTGAGATCTGTGAGGAGATCGGGATTCCTCGCAGTACATTGAACGAGGTCATCCGTCAATCAACAAAGATCATGGTCAAACGGATCGGAAAAGGACGTGCAGCAAAGACAGGACTCACCTCTGTTGCTGTGCTACTTCAGTGTGCCCTCAGCTATCAGAAGACTCATAGACTTCAGTACATCGTAAACCTAGAGCTGTTCCTGACAGAAAAAGAAAATGAGACGGCTGTCGGGGAGCTTCAAAACCAATTAGATATTTATAAAAGACTACAAGATGCGAGGGGAGGACCGATGGATAGAGCGAACTCTAGTTAATTGTCCAGTATGCCAATACATATCTGTATACGTGTGCTTTTTACTCTCATCTGTATCTGTTATCCATCAATCTTTTTTAACCAAATAGAAAAACATCCAGCTTAAAACCGGATGTCTTAGGTGTTGTCGTTATTCTTTTTTATTTCGGGAAGGTATTCTTCAAAGCGTTCAAATAATCTATCTAATTGTTTGTTCTGGAAGTCTTCTTGAAATGCTCTGATGAACACTTCCTCAGGATTGAAGCCAAGTGTGTTTGCATAGTGAATGATCCAACCAAGTGAGTAATTTTTAACGCCTCTCTCGATCTGAGAGATAGTAGCAATATTGATGTCTGTCATTTCTTTGACTTCTTTAAGTGTAAGTTCTCTTTCAAGACGAATGGATTTTAGAGCCCCACCAATCTTTTCATAGATATTAGGTTGTGATTGAGACGTCATATGAAAAATCCTTTCGGAACGATTGTATGTTCCATAATCTGTGATATACTAAGTCCAATAATTTTACTTATAAATAAAAAAATCCCTACAAACACCTCTATTGATAGTTTGGCGACGGTCAATAAAGGTGCGGTCGAGTAGAGAGGTCCTTTGATTAATATATCTTGATTATAGCATATATCTTCTTGGTGCGAAAAGTTCGTTTTTTCGTATCGTGAAGTGTTTAAGTGCTTGAGGACCTTCATTCTTTCAGGGAGTGGAAGGGGACGAACAATCATGACAGGCAAGTATAACATTCGAGAAGAGGTAGCCCAGCGATTCTATAGGCTACCGAAGGTCTTCTTTACAAGCGAGCGCTACAAGAAACTGAGTAACGATGCAAAAATAGCCTTTGCGATCCTTCAGGACCGATTGGACTTATCGATCAAGAACCAGTGGTTCGATGAAGAGGGGAACATCTTCTTCCTTTACGGAAATCAACAGCTCGGGGATATTCTCAACTGCAGCAAACCTACTGTCATCAAGATCAAAAAAGAGCTCAATCAAGCGGAACTTCTGGAAGAGAGACGTATGGGATTATCTCAGTCGAACCGACTCTATTTACTAAAACCCACGGCCGATATGGCAGACATAGAGCAACTCAAGAAGCTCGATGATGCGCCTCAATCCCTTGGGAGAGAAGAGAAGTCAAAAAATTTAACTTCAAGAAGTAAAGATTCTTTACCTCAAGAAGTAAAAGATTTTAACACTAATGATACTGAACTTAACGATACTGATTTTAGTGATACTGAATATAAGATCAATCAATTACGAGATACACAGGTCCTTCCTGAAGCTATCCTGGATGCCCTTATGAAGAACAAAAAGAGATTGATGGATGATGCAATCGATTTGAAGGATATAGTGAACCATTACTTCGCACATCAGGAGGTCCTGTCGGTCCATCAGTATGCAGATGCCTTGCAGTATTCGCTTGAACGAACTCCAGGGAAGATCCACAGCATCACAGCGAGATTGACAAAAGCTGTAGAAGACAAGCGACGTTGGCTCAGTGACCAGTCAAAACCAGTCATTCCAAAAGACCGTACTGAGAATGTGCCAGAATGGTTGAGGAAAGATGTTCATGAATTAAAAGTTACCAATGATATCAGTGAGGAAGAGATCGAGCAAGAACGTCAGAAACTATATAGAGAGCTAGGCATAGAGGGGTCCCAATGACCCTTCTATTTTTTATTTATAAGTAAAAATCATTATAGGAAATTATAGGGAAAAAGTCGTTTATTGTAAGAAAAAAGGCACTTGAAACGAAAAAATCTGTTTTTTTTTGGGATTTTAAAAGGGTTAAAAAGTAATGGTAAAAAATTGGGATTTTATATTGCCCATATTTAGGCAACTGTGTTAGAGTTTAGACAACAGAGAAAGGTGGTGGCAAAAATGTTCGAGAGAATTTCTGGATTCTTAAACACATTGTTCGCAGATATGCAGACGACGTTCATCACGATCTTCATGATCGGGTTACTGATCTGTGCGATTGGAGTATGGGCAGGAGATGAACAGTCATCACCCAAGTTCAAGAACGGTTTGAAGCTATGTGTCGTCGGTGTCGTCCTGTTCCTACTCGCAAAACCAGTGATCGACTATATCCAGACGAATCTATAAGACTACGTAAGAAAGTATGTGATACCGATGCGTTCAGACTCGTATTTAGAGCGTCAAGAACGATTGCGAGAGAGAGGGAAGGTAGAGCTTCCACTCAATATCGATACAAAGAAGTATCTCTACGGAAACATCTCCTTCCAAGACGTGTTCATCGTGACGCCGTTCCTTGTACTTGGTGCAATCATCTCCTACGTGTTCTACCAGATGGGCATCTTCAATCAGCAGCTCTTATTAATAGCATTCGTTCCAGCTATGCTCGTGACGGTGTTCCAACTCAACAAGCACCCGGTTCGGAAGAACCTGTCACTTCTCCAGTATAAAGTGATCTGGAAGCTGCGGGCACGTCACAGACAGAAAGAGTTTCATTATGCGAAAGGGGCCTTGCCGATGAACCGAAAAGAACGAGATACTCGGACAGAACTGGGACTTGCAAACATCGCAAACGGTTGTCTCGAATCCTCAGATGGTCGGTTGATCAAAGTGCTCGAGGTCTCATCCATCAATCTGTCGCTCATGAATGAGCTGGCGAAAGAGAACGTATTGTCGGCATATCAGGCGTTTATTAATGACACCGGAGAGAAACAGATTCAGCTGATGCAGGTGGCGCAACCTATCAACCTGACGAACTATCTGATGTGGTTCAACGAACAGGTGGACCAGAACTCGTCGTATGCCAAACGGATGTTGAAGCAAGGATACGCGAATCAGATCGACCGGATCCAGAAGTCGAAGAACATGGTGACAAGGAAACGGTATCTTGTCATTTCGAAACCGTTCTCCAATTCACCAAAGGACTATCTGAAACTGGAGACGACCGCAAACATCTTGCAGACAAAGCTTGAACAGATGCTGTCAGGATACGAAAAACTCGATGTGAAGATCTTAGAGAACGATGAATTATTGAAGTTCTACTATGCATGTATCGATTTTGAGAATGCGCAGGCGCAAGGACAGAACATCGTCCACAAGACGAATGCAAAACTCGATGTTGTGGTTGGGAAGAACACAGCCAAGGCACTTGTCGAACAGTACAAGACCTTACTCAACGACCGATTCGAATAGGAGGTGGGAGCATGGTATGGAAGCCGAGATGGTTACAATCAAAAGAACAGGAAGAGATGACATTTGAAGATACAGTCACTGGAATGAATGAGACACTCCTCACGGCCATCGCCCCAGATAACATCACAGAATACGATTCATCGGTACGAGTCGGATCGAATTACACTCGGACGCTCTTGATCGTCGATTACGACCCGATTCAGGACCAGAGCAAGATCCAACAGGTGACAGAGATTCCGGAGAACGTCTCCCTTGTCCATTACCTTCAGGAATACAACCTCGGCGAGGTACGCTCGCAGCTCGTCAAGAGCATCAAACAGAACCGCATGAAGATGAACACCCGATTTGCGGATGAACAGACGATCATCGAGTCCGAAGGACAGATCGAGAGTGCGTCTGAGATGTTGCGAAACCTTTCGTATCGCAACGATAAGATCTTCCTTTTCCATACACTCATCCATTTAGTGGCGAGTTCACAAGATGAACTCGACCAACTGACCACGACCGTCAAGAGCAAGTTTTCCAAGATTGGGATCATTCACAATCCGACAGACCGAGCTGTAGACGCCTTTCGCTCATTTCTCCCACTCAACAGCAACAAGGTCGAGTCACTCACGTACAAGATGAGTAACTCCGAAGCCATATCGTATTTCTTCCCGTTCCATGAGAACGAGATGTTCTCCGAGACCGGGCTCATCAAAGGACGCAACATGACGACCGGTAATGTTGTGATCGTCGACGATACAAAGCTCTTGAACCGTCACGAGTTTGTGATCGGGATCTCGGGTATCGGGAAGTCGACCTATTTATTCGCCAACATGACGAACAAGCACATGCTCGGCCGGAAGGTCATCACAGTCGACCCAAAAGGGGAGTTCGGACGCAATTACTCCGATTTAGGCGGAGCGTGGGTGAAGTTCCAGCTGAAAGGCGGGAATCGCATCAATCCGATGGACCTTCCGAAGATCAGCGAGAAGATCCAGATGGAAGAATCGGAGCTCGGTAACATCTTGCTGACGAAGATCTCGAATCTCCTCGTCATGTTCAAACTCATGTACAACTCGATGACCGACCTACAGGAAGACATTTTGAGCCGGTATATCCAAAAGGTCTATGAAGAGAAGGGAATCGATGAGACGACCGACGTCAATGGTCTAACTGTCACAGATTATCCGATTTTGGAGGATCTCTATACATTGATCGAGCGAGACAAACAAGATGACCCAGCACTCTACGAACGGATACGTGATTTTCATACGACGCTCGAGACTTATGTATACGGTATTTATTCGGAGCTGTTCAACGGACCGACGAACGTCAACATCGAAAACGATCTCATCTGTTACGACCTGAAGGAGATGAGCAACAACGAGAAGATCCAGCGGATCCTTTTCTACAACATCTTGTCGCACACGACGTACGAGATCATGAGTGGCGACCGGGAACCGAGCGACATTTTCATTGACGAGGCACACGTCATTGCAGACCCGAAGGTGCCAAAGGCGATGGAATTTATCTATTTCATGATGAAGGTCTTGCGTTCGTTCAACTGTGGTATCACGACAGCCTCTCAATCTGTGGAGGACTTCTTGTCAGCACGTGATGAGAACCGCAACTACGGAAAAGCGATCATTACACAGTCCGTGCAGCGTCTCTATCTTCCGATGAGTGAAGAAGAACTGAAGTACCTCGAAGAAGAGCTTGGGAACACGTTCTCGAAAGAAGAGCGTTCCACGTTGATCTTGAAGGACGGAAAGAAGAAAGAACAGGCCGGGAAAGGTATCTTCTACACCGGTTCGAAAAAGATCAAACTCGAGGTCCAACTGAACGAAGTGACTGAAAAACTGTGGTTTGAACAGAAGAGCATCAATGAACTGACGATTTAAAAAGGGATGATGGTATGGATCCACGACAGACAGCAAAGACGATCGGTTCAATCTTACTGACGAAGATATTGTTCAGTCCACTTGGACTGATTGCGGTGGGCGTGACGTTTCTAATGATTTTGGTGCCTGTATTCATGTCCGTTGCGAGTAAAGGCGAAGAGTTCAACCTTGATGACCCTGACAGTAATCTGAATGCTCTCTCAGGCGGTGTAGGAGGCGCTTACTGCGCTGTAGACGGAGAAATCAATGAAGATCTCTGGTCGGCACAGTTCGCCTCAGCAGGCGTGTTCTCAGGTAAAGAGGACGTGTTTCTTCGAGTCGCCGACGAACAGGGGATTGATCCGGTACTCATGGCAGCCATCGCACTTCATGAGACCGGTTATGGGACATCATCAGCTGTCGTGGAGAAGAACAATCCAGGAGGGTTGATGGGGTCAGGTGAGCTCTTTGTCTTTGACACGCTTGAAGAAGGCATTGAATCGATGGGACAGACGTTGCACAACCGCATCATCAAAGACGGTCTGGTGACGATCACAGACCTTGGCTCGGTCTATGCACCAATAGGAGCTAGCAACGACCCGACGAACTTGAATGTCCACTGGGTCCCGAATGTCACGAAAGTGGTTAGCTCGTTAGGTGGATTGACGATGAACTGTGAAGTGCTTGTCGGAGACTTTGTCCAACCCATTCCGAACGTTGTCATCAACTCGAACTTTGGGATCCGAGTCCATCCGGTCACCGGAGAGATCAAGGCGCATGAAGGCGTGGATCTTGCGTGTCGTCGACCGGACCCGATCTTCGCAGCGAAAGGTGGCCGGGTCGTATTTGCAGAATATCCGAAAGGAAATCTCAGTACGTACGGAAATGTTGTCGTCATCGAGCATGAGAACAAGCTCTTCAGTCTCTATGCCCACCTCAGCAAGATCGATGTCGAGGTCGGCCAGATGGTCGGGCAATTAGAAAAGGTCGGGGAATGTGGGACGACCGGGAGGTCAACTGGAGACCACCTCCACTTTGAGATTCATACGGACCGGATGTTTGGCAATCGGGTCAACCCGATGGATTATCTGACGACAGAGGAAGGTGATGAGGGATGAGGCAATTGAACCTAGCAACTCTTTTACTAGGAATGAGCACGCTGATACTGGCGCTTGTGAGCTTCAATCTCTATTTCAGCAACAAAGACACACAGGAAGCAAATGAACGCTTAGAAGAGCAGATAGAGCGTCTAGAGATGGATGCTGGAGAGACAGAAGAACTCTATTCCGAGACAGAGGCATTTCTCGATGCCTTATTTGAAGGGAAGGCACTTGATTATTTCACTGAATCCTACCGGACCGAAGTAGAAGAAGAGATGATGGATGAAGAGTCGATGTACGAAGAGGATCAAAATAACAAAGAGGAGCTTGAGGTCTTCAATATCTCCGTCAGACCCCAGGAACAGGGATACAAGGTCTATGCCATCTATCGTGTCACGCTTACCGGCGTGGGGGATGAACAGCAACGAGTGATGTATCTGATGTCACAGATCGAATGGGTTCAAAATGAGGGGTGGAAGGTCGATTCACACGACCTAGAACCACTCGTGTCTGGAGAGTCGGTCGAGCAGGCGATAGGAACCGAATGATGTCGAGAGAGGGTGGGTGAGATGAAAGATACGTTACAACGTGTTGTCACCATTCAACAAGACGTACAAAAGAAGATAGATGGATGGATACAGAGACTTTCAAGGTCAGCCATCGAGCAAGAAGAACGACGATATGAACTGATGTACGGCAAACCACTCAGTGAGAAAGAAATTATCGAGATCAAGAAAGGTGTCGTCGTCCGATATGCGATGATCTTGGTCGTCCCAGTGCTTGTAATCATGTTGACAGTACTCAATCAGGGGGTGATGTGATGCCGAAATGGATAAAGTTTTTGTTGGTAGCGCTTATCATTCTACAAGTTTTTTTCCCATATGTTGTACTCGCAGAACAAGGGGAATTCATGGAAGATACACTTCAAGATTATAAGGAAACCCAATCAAGTAATGAGAAAGTAGAAAGGGCAGAGTCTTACATGAAGAATGTCCTTTATCTTGATAAATATGATTATGATACCAATCAATTCGATTGTAAGTGGCATGAGATAGGGTGTCATACCAATGGCTTTTTCTTCACTACAATCAGTGGTTTCGTATTTGGGGCGATTGATAGCTTTAGCAAATTCCAAATAGACTCAAATTTTATTATGGGAAATCCAGTTTATGAGGGGTATATGCTTAATTTCAAAACTTTGGCGTGGACCATTGCGGCTATCTTTATCCTGTGGCAGACTACAAAAATCATCATTTTATATAGTGGTAACGGCGAAGAGGGGATGAACTCCCTTCAAGACAAGTTAGTGGCTATTGTGACAGGGGGCATTCTACTAGGAATCTACTCACAGTTATTCGAATGGCTCTTGGAACTAACACATTTGTTGACGGAGACAATGTTGACAACTCCGGCCACACACTATGACATTATGCAGGTGATGGCTGTCAACGCAGTTGGATACGGTTTGATTTTGATGATTGTAGTTTCAGCAATCTTGTTTGTATTCTTCCTATCTGTCTTATATCGCACTGTGTTGTTCGTCATCTTGTACATTACAGGAGTCTTAGCGATTCCGACGATTGTGAATGACCAATACAATTTCTTTAATCTATGGCTGAAGACAGTCGTGAGTAACATCCTGACATTGACACTTCAACTACTTTGTTTTGTATTAGGTATCAAAACATTGGTAAGTTTAGAAGACGGAAATATGGTCGTAGGCATGATCTTTTTCTTAGTAGGTCTTTCAATTCCTACTCTTCTGAATCAGTTCGGTGCATCTACAGGAACTGCAAGGTCTGTAGGTTCATCCGTAAAGTATGTGGCGAGATACGCAGTTCGAAGATAAAGGAGATGTATACATGAAGAAAGTACTTTTAGTTCTATTTCTACTAGCTATGATGAGTTTATTAGTTGCATGTAATTCGAATGATGAGGAATCGAATAAAACAAATGAAAGTAAAGAAGTTTTTACAGATGAAGATATTCAAAAAGCTGAAGATATGGTCTTGTTTCTAAATGAACGATTGGCAAGTCTAGAATCAGAGGTTAATCAAAAAATAGAAGACAAAGAGCTACAGTTCGAAGATGAAAAGACGTTCAATGAGTCAGTTCAGGAATTAGCTTCAAAGACGATATTTACTGAACTTGAAGAAAACTATGGAGACGCTTTTGTATCTGGTAATTCTGATGACGTAAATAACAGAATTTACTTTAATACAGTGAGTAGTGAACCATGTAGTCTTGGTCATTGTGAATATGATGGGATAGAAACAATGGAGGTCGAGGTGAGCGATACTGAAGAGTATCAATCTACTAACTTTAATGTCACGGAATTAGTGTTTGTTAACGCTAATTACAAATATGAGAATACTAGGGAGGAAGAATCGGCTGAGATTCGGTTTGTGAAAACAAAAGATGGCCAATTGATGGTCTCCTCCCATCCAGCTTTAGATATAAAGTCCATTGACCTTAGAAAGTTTGATGAAGAGTACAACAAAATCCAATCTAATGTACCTGAGAGTGAAGTAGAGTCCGAACAAGAAGAGTATCGAGATGAAGTCAAAGAGATCCTTGATCTGTATCCAGAACTTCAATAGTAATGAAGGTGGTGAAAAGAAATGGTCATTCGAACGATTGCTAACCGTGTAGGGACTATCGAGATCAATCAAGATTCGATTTATTTTTTGCAGCCTCTGACGGCTTTTGAAACAGACGATATGGAATTGATTGAACAAGCTTATGAAAAGTCATTTGCACGTATCAAAGAATCGACACCTTTAATGCCGGTAAAAGAGATCACTTTTCAGGCGGGACAGATACGTTATGAATACGATGTGAAGGGGTTGATGTCATTTACAGCAATTCGAGCTTTTGAATTTGAAGAGAAACTTCCCTTCTATTTAGATCTGATCAATCTAGCGAAAGATCAACAAGTCAAAGTACTTTGGCAAAAAGAGAACTTCGTAGTAGATCGAGAGGCAAAACGATTATTTGGAATGGTCATCGAGAATGACGTCATGTCTATTGTCGAAGATAAAGATCCTGTATCTGCGGTAAAAGAATTGATCATCATCTCTTTGACCAAGCTGAATGAGCTGATAGATAGACCAAAGCGGATGGATTTCTTAGAACCAAGTGAAGAAGTGATTCGATTTGGGGAAACGATTTTCCTGAAACTCGGTTCACTTGATGAAATAGAAGGGTATATAAAAGAAAAGATAGAACAGTTTGAGGAACAAAGAAGAGCGGAGGAACTGGAACAGGAAAGGCTATTGAACGAACGCAACGGCTTCGAAAAGTTTCGTGCACAGGTGAAAGAGAAATTTCAGTTTCAGAATGCCAAACCATCAACCCCTAAAAAGATGTTCAAAAAGACTAGCCAACAAGGCAACTCAAAACTATTTGTTGGAGTAGCCATCATCTTACTTTTAGCATTTGGATTAAATATTGCTTTGACGCAAGCCACGGAAGAAAAAAAGGAAGAGAACGCTTTTTATAGTGAATCCAGAGAAGAATATTTCCCTAGCACTCAATTTGTGAATCAAGAATAGTGAAGAATCGATTATAATTAGTTTACTTGATTTCAAGAGAATCTAAGACTGATAGAAGTGAGGGGGGATGATGTGCATACAAAACGGATAACAAATCATGGGCGTATGGTGATTCCAAAGGAGATTTTAGATGTCTTTCAGTTAAAAGAAGGGGATCGGGTGGATATTACGCATGATGAGAGACGAATCATTATTGAACCGCACCGGCAGAGATATGTATGTGCTGTAACAGGTAAAGTTACGGATGAGGCCATCCGTATAGGAGAGGCTTGGATTAGTAAAGATGGATTAAAAGAAATAGTAAAGTATATGAGTACAGATTAAATACTTAATGAGCACAGATTCATACAATATGTGCTCATTAAGTGTTTTTTTTATTTTTACAAATTATTGGAATAATTGGTCATCTGTAATGTCATGAGAATAAACAATTCTTTAGCCCTAAAAATAGTAAATTAATAATTTTATTGTGTCTCTATTTTACAGGGTATAATGAAAAAAGGAATATATTTATATTAGTAGAATATGGAGAGTAATAAATTCTAATTGTATTATACAAAATTAAAATATTTTAAGTTTTCATGAGAATTTTGAGTGGGGAGTGTTTGTTGCATGAGTAGTATTAATTTGGATGAACAACTAGCTGAAATCTGTACAATATATCAAAGTTTTAAAGATGATTTGATTTCGACCTCTATTAAAATTGAGAATATTTTCACAGAGTTATTACGTAAAAATGCTCCAGATTACAATCTGAATTATATAAACTCCGCATATCCAGGTTATTATTTTTCTTTTTCTCCTAGGATAAAGACCGAAGAATCTTTAGAGGAAAAAATGGTTCGTTCAGGACAACTACTTAAATTAATAGAGCAAGATGAAGAAGAAGTAGAAAAATCCTTGAAAAGTATGAACGATTTAATAGGAATAAAAATTTTGGGAGAGGTAGAGCAAGATGTTTTATCAATATTTAAGATTTTAAGAGATAATCAATCTGAGTTGAAGAAATCTGGAATCAATTTTTTAACTAGTTTTTCTGGTCAACCTACTACTATGAAAAATGATCTTGAGATATACAAGTTCAATTGTGAATATGTTTGTGAAGATAATGATGTACCTACAAAATATCTATTTGAATTACAAATTAAGTCTAAACTGCTGTCTGCCTGGGGAGATATGGAACACAGGATTTTTTATAAAGACTATGTGGGTACGGCCGTCAGAAATTCTGTTCAGCAACTAATGAATAAGGTAGGGCATAATTTAAAAAGCATAGATGAGCTACTATACACCATTAGAGTATCCAATAGTAACTATTTAAAAGAAAGAGATTTTTATTTATTTGTGGAAGATGTCCAAATGCTGTTTACTGACGAGTTAAAAAAATATTTAAATACTACAAAAAATTTCGACTTACATAAAATTATTGCTTTACTTTTCGAGTTTAAAAACATTGATAGAGAAAAAAAGGAGATTGATTTTAGTTCTTTTAGTATTCCGACTATTGATGAAAGTATGTTAGATGACAGATACAAGCATTTAAAAATTTTTGAAGTTCTTAAGAAATATTCATTTAATATTAGAATCTTAGAATATATTTATACAGCCTATACATATTCTGATTATCCTGAAGAGTTGATAGAAGTAACAGATATTCTCACAGCTGGTGATGAAAGAGACAAGTGTCATGCCTATGATTTGTATAAGTACCTTGAGTACTATAAAGAAATTATTGTTCGCAGATTTTCTGACCTTTCTATTGATGAACCGGATCTAGGTGAAAACTATTTAGACGAGGTTTTAAATTTTATTTTTACTAATGCTACTTCTGAAGATGTATTACTTCTAAGCGGAAAATATAAATTGATTTTAGATTTTTACAGTAATTTTAAAACTGTCTATGACAATGAATTTGAAGAGGATTTTGAAGAAGATATGAAAGTACCTGGTATGGAACAGAATGAACTACCCGATAACCATCGAAACTATTATTTTTTGTTGACGAAGTTTTTTAGTCTATACATTTTTGAATCAGTAACTAATTTTTCCCCATACCTAGTGAGCGAAGAAGAGAGCTTTTTCCTGGATTATAAAGATGAAATCATAAATTTTATGAAAAAAGTAAATGTAAATATTCAAAAAAGTGATGAAGTATATGAACAAGTTGTCCAATTTACTAATTCAAATTCCTTGTTAGGAAGTGAAGAATAATGAAAATTATCATGCAAAAGTATCAACAAAATGGCCAAGAATTTTATAGTGCTGTAATGCCTTTTCAAGAAATCGATAGGGTTTCCGAAGTTTTAGTATACGCAGAAAGCGAATATGGTTATCAAAGAATGCCAGATCCTAAACATTATCAAAGTATAAAAAATTCGTTATTGAATAATAAAGATTCTTTACCTACTTCTATTATATTGAGCGTAGATAAACATGAGTTTAACAAATACATATCTCCACTATCACTAGATGGTTATCAAAATCCGGATTTATATGAATTTGACACAACTGATATAACTAATGAAATTTTTAGAATTGTTGATGGTCAACATAGGATTTATGGTTTAAGAGAGGCAAGCGAACAAGACAGTGCTTTCTTAATGTTTCCTTTGAACGTTATTATAGTTATCACTGATGAGCATGAAAGAGTTAAAGAAGTAGTTATATTCAGAGATATAAACTCAAAAGCTAAGAAGCTAAAGACAGATTTGACCTTATTAGCTATGTACAATTATGAGTTAATCAATCAGCAAAAGCTCACGAATCATACAGATCTTATGAAGCATCTATTGATTAGAACAGCTCACTATTTAAATGAAAACAATAAAAGTGTTTGGAAAAATGCTATTCAATTTGACATACATGAGCAACCTGTTCAAGGTATTATAGGCGTTGCAGCAATAACCAATTCTCTAAAACCATTAATAAAAAAATATATCGAATCAAAATCATTCGATTTAAGTAGTGATATTTACTCTCACTCAAACGACGTCATATCATTATTGAACAGCCATGCTTTAACACTTTCAGATATAATTATCGAGGCTTGGGAGAGGGTTAAACAAAAGTGGCCAAAGTGTTTTGGAGATGTAGAGAAACAATTTCTGGGAGAACCAAGATACAACAAAGCGTATTATATCCAAAAGACAACAGGAGCAAATGCGATTCACTCGATTTTAGAAGAAAATATCGACTTTTCAGCACAACCAAATTTTGAAATGCTAAAAGATTTTTATAGCGTTATTGGAAAAAGTCCATTGGAACATGAAGATTGGGCAGTTGGTGGGAAGTTATCTGGACTAACTTCGAAAAGCGGTTTTACTAAGACAAAAAGGATTATTGAGATTGGGTTTGAAAATTACCAGCTAGAACAAGAAAAGAAAAGAAAGCAGTAAAAAGTTTAAATAAGCTGAGACTTTGATATTTTTTAACTATGTATCATAGAAAGACATGCTCTCATTAAATAGAGAAGTCAGTATAGAAAAGAGGGGGTGGAAGAGTGAATAATGAGAGAAAATTGTGGTTTATTACTCGGCCAGAACGTGATCCCAAGTTTCACGAAGATGCAATGCGTTCTTTACAGACAGCTACGAAGAACTTTACAAAAAGATGGTCTGGGGAGCGTACGTTGCATAAGCATTACGAGGAAGTGTTAGCTAATGATGGGCTGAAAAGGCAAAACATTAGCAACGACGGATCCGGTGGACGGACATGGGCTGCAATGCTTCGGACATTCAGTTATGTCTACATTGATGATACTGGGACATTGAAACCGACTAAATCCGGTTTGGCATTATTGGCAGGGGTCAAAGTACGTGAGAACGTCACTAAACAGATTTTAACTTTACAGATTCCGAATGCCTATTTTTTAGATAGTGGATTCCGACCAAAATTTGAATCCGATTTTCAAATTCGACCAGCTCGCTTTTTGATTCGATTGGTTAACCAGAAGGAACTGGATTACTATGTCACGAAAGAAGAGATTGTTTTCTTTGCGCTGACAGCCCATCAAGATAAAGATTTACTGAAAGTGACTCAGAAAATTAAAGAGTTCCGCTCGGTGAATGTGGCAACTAAAGTGGAGATGAAAAAACAAATTGCATCCGAATTTGAACATCGAGAGCGATCTGATAAGGCGGCTCGCGATTTTGCAGCTGCACATGGCGATGTTGCACATACGTATATGATGCTGTGTGACTATACCGAACTGGTTGATTATATTCGTGGGGATGCATTGAGAGTACCCCCTGAAAAACAGGTCAGTACTTCTCAAAAATTGCTAGAGCTGGATGTACGTTATCCGTTCAGTAAACGATACCTGATTTCTGCAGAACGCTTTGCTGAACATGCTGGCTTGGATGTAGACAGCTATAAGGCAAGTTCATATGGCTCCATTATACCGGCAACCAATTCAGCAAAAAGTCTTCGAATGGTGCATCAGCTACTCGCAGATTATCCCTTGATTCAAACAATGACCGAGATGGAAATTACAAAAATCTTGAAACAAAAGCTGACAGAGAGAGAAGCTCAGAAATATGGTGCTCTATTGGCTGACCCTCAGTATTCAGCTTTAAATGAAGACTTTGTAGAAGGGTATTTGAATGAAGAGAATGATCGGATCTTTGAGGATAAGACCGCAGAAGTTTTGAAAGCTATTGGATTCGAAGTGGAATTGCGTCCTAAATCACTTAAAGAGAATGTACAGACACAAATTGAAATTCTAATTCATATAGATGAGAAAAACATATGTATTATCGATGCGAAAATGTACCGGCCAAAATTTCCTCTTTCAGCTAACTTAGCTTCCCATATGGGATCGGAGTACTTACCAAACTATCAAGGTTATGAAAACAAGAATGTTTCCTCATTTGCTTATGTGACAATAAGTGATTGGAGTGGAGAGCGCAATCTCAAGAAAATCACAGAAAAGGCTAGTGTTACAATACCGGGGAGTGATATAAAAGGTGCCTTGATCACGGCAAATGCACTCCTAGGTTTCCTAGATTACTGTTTTGAGAACGAGATTGAAGTTGAAGAGAGAAAGCGCCTATTCATGGCCTGTTTCGCTAATAAAGGTTATAGGACAGTTACGGAAATGCTACGCTCTGAAAACCAATAATACGAACAAAGTAAAAGCCAGAGGTTTTCTTCCCTAGTAAGAAGGCCTCTGGCTTTTTGCGTCAATTGAGTAAGTGCCTTTTTCTCAAATAAAGGCTGGGGGCTGCATTTAGTTAAAATAACGTGTACAATAAAGAGCATAGAGGTATGCAAGAACATACTTTCGCATAAAGAGGCAACCAAGGAGCGATTCTCATATGATCTTTAAAAAAGGTGAATTATTTAACGGCCCAGGTGGGCTAAGTCTAGCAGCTAAGAAAGCTCGTGTCATCCATCCCGAAACAGGAGAAGAGTATCGAATTGAGCATCTCTGGTCAAATGATTATGATGCTACAGCATGTGAAACTTTTCGTTTAAATATATGCGAGAACCCAGACGATCCTTCTGTTCATTGGGGGCCCGTGGAAGACCTGCCAATCGGCGATAAATCTATTTTAGGAGATATAGATTGTTTTGCTTTTGGTTTTCCCTGCAATGACTTTAGTATTGTTGGTGAATCAAAAGGTCTAGGTGGTAAGTTCGGGCCCTTATATACTTATGGAGTCAAGGTTTTGAAAGATTACCAACCGAAATTTTTCGTGGCGGAAAATGTCGGAGGGCTTCAAAGCGCTAATGAAGGAAAAGCATTCATTCAAATCCTGACAGAACTAGAGGAGTGCGGATACAAATTGACGCCACACCTATATAAGTTTCAAGAATATGGCGTACCACAGGCAAGACACCGGATCATCATCGTCGGTATAAGAAACGACCTGCATGAAAAAGGTATCGAATTTAAAGTGCCCGCGCCGACAACATTAGCATCGACGGATTATAAAACTGCGTCTGAAGCTATTTTGAATCCGCCGATTCCAGAAGACGCTCCGAACCATGACATGCCGAAACATACGGCAAAAGTAAAAGAAATGTTGAGTTATATACCACCGGGTAGCAATGCATGGTATCCAGGAATTCCTGAACACTTACAGCTAAAAGTAAAAGGTGCACGAATGAGTTCGATCTATAAAAGATTAGATCCTGATAAGCCAGCATATACAGTCACGGGAAGTGGTGGTGGAGGAACTCACATGTATCATTGGGATGAGTTACGTGCGTTAACGAACCGTGAACGAGCACGTCTGCAAACATTCCCTGACGATTTTGTGTTTGCTGGTAGTAAAGAAGCTGTACGGAAACAGATCGGAATGGCTGTACCCCCACATGGTGCGCAAATAGTATTTGAAGCAATTTTGAAGTCTTTTGCAGGAATCCAATACGATTATGTAGAACCAGCACCAAAACTCCAGTTGGAGAATTTAAGAGGAGAAAAGAAAATAGTAATTAAAGAAGCTGTAGACAATCTAATATAAGGTTTTTATCAAAAGAGATGCAAAATCCTGCATCTCTTTTTTAATTTTGAGTTCAGTAATTCTCTATTGATTTAAATAACCTACTATAGAAATTCATTTAATATGAAAGACTCTTTGAAGATTACATTTATAAATTAATTATATTTATGAACTTTTTTTCATTTAATTAAATTTTAAATTATATATATCTAATATATTTGCATAAAATGAATATATAGTTTATATTTATTGAAAATATATAATTAAAGGAGAATTTAAATGAATAATAAAGAAGAAAAAATGATGAAATTTGAAAGGATAGCTGAAAAAAGGGTCTCTGATGTGCTGAAAAAAATGCAACTCATTGGAAACCTAGCAAATAAAAATAACTATGAGTATACAGACAAGCATGTTAAACAGATTATTGACTCTCTTGAAAATGAACTAAGGGTGCTCAAAAATAAATTTGCTGAAGGAAGCACCGAAAAAAATACTGAATTTAAATTTAAATCATAGGGGTGATATTATGGGGAATATTGGATGGGAGTTACCTTCTACCAATGGAGGAAGAGAAGATGGATTGAATGATTCAGGTATTTCGTATTTTCAAGCAAATCCTGTTAAATCTCTTACAAGAGAGGTTATACAAGATTCTCTTGATGCGAGAAAAAATGCAGACAAACCTTCAATAGTAGAGTTTATAAGAAAAGATTTAAAAAAAGATGCAATTCCTGGTATAGACGAACTCGCTAATATTTTTGAAGAGGCAACTCTTTATTATAAAGAAAGTTTAAATGAGACCTATCATTTTTTTAAAAAAGGTCATGAGGCCTTGCAAAAAAATACTGTTTCGGTTCTAGCTATTCGAGATAGAAATACAACTGGATTGACTGGTGTAGGAAAAACCAAAGACAGTCATTTTCATCGTCTTACAAAGACTACTGGAGACACAGCCAAAACTGGAACATCAAATGGATCTTTCGGTATTGGTAAACATGCTCCTTTTGCTGCATCTATTTTTAGAACAATGTTATATGGAACATTAAATACTGATGACGGCATAAATCAAGGGTTTCAGGGAGTAATAAAAATTGCTAGTTATAATCGAGGAGAGCAATTTCCAACGCAGGGGACAGGTTTTTATGGACACAAGGATGGCTTTCTACCTCTGACTGATTTATCTGAATTAGACTCTTTCTTTAAAAGAAAAGATGGTGACTTTGGAACAGATAAATTTATTTTAGGATTCGAAGACAAAGACAATTGGGAGAATACTGTTGTAGAAGAAACAGTGTCTAATTATATGTGGGCTATAATAAATGGCTCCCTAGAGGTAGTAGTTAACGAAACAATTATCAATAAAGACACGCTAGAAACGGTTATAGAAGAGATTGTTGAATTTAATCCTAAAAGTACGTGCCTTGAATATTACTTATCATTAACTTCTCCAGATGCAGTTATTAAAACAAAAGAATTTCAAACTGAAGATGGCCATCCAGAAACCATGAAACTATATTTACTAAAGGGTAATGATTTTCATAAAAAAGTGTCTCTAATTAGAGGTACAGGAATGAAGATTTATGAAAAAGGTCATTTCAGAACTCCAGACTCTTTTGCAGGTACTCTTATAGTAGAGGGTGAAGAACTAAACAAAGTATTACGAAAAATGGAGCCTCCTACTCATGATGATTGGAAGCCAGGACTTTATAAAAAAAATCAGAAATATGCCGAGAAATTAAAAAAAGAACTCTATAAATGGTTAAATGATGAGGTAAATTCTATAACTCCAAAGTATGAAAAAGATTCTCTTGAACTACCAGGATTAGAAAGTGTTTTACCAAGTTTAAATCAAGAAGAGAATCCCGTTGAAGAAATCGACCTTACATCAAATGATGAAAAAATAAACTCTATCGTAATAGTAAGTAATTCAATGAACAATCGTAAATCAAAGGCTAAAAAGCGTAAAAAGGGGATGCCGAATTCTCGCCCCGTTAAACCACGAACAGAACCAAAAAATAAAACAACAAAGGCAACAATTAACAGAATGAGAGCCTTTTGTATAGATGAAAAAGACGGACAATACAGACTGGTGGTTGATCCAGTAACCTCAGGAGAAGCATTGATTGAGGTGAAACTTGTAGGTGAAAGTATTACTGAACAGGCTAAAATATATAAAGCGATCGAAGACCAAACCGGCGATAATATTGAAATAAATGAGAATGTTTTGGGGCCATTAAACTTAATAAAAGGTACGAACAAAACAATTACACTTAGTCTAGATAAAATTACTAGATATTCACTGGAGGTGACACCGAAATGAAGGTGAAAGCTAGAAACTTTCCTCATCCAGTTTTAAATCCTGTAACTGATGATTTTCAGAATGGCTATTTCAAAGGGGAAATCACTGAGCAAACTCAAGAAAATGAAAGCTTAGAATTTAATATTCATATAGATTTGCAAAATCCAGATTTGCAAAATCTTATTGAAAAGAAAAAAGCCAGCTTCAATGTTCATTTCGAGTGTATTCCTACAATGCAACGTTTTACATTTTCCAAGTTTCAAACCGATTTTAAGGTTTCAATAGAGAAAGAGCTCTTAAATAAAAAGGTAGATGTTAATTTTTTCATCTTAGCTGATGAGAATTTTGAAGATTACACAAATGCTGATGCCCACCCGGATTATGCAGGTGTAAATTTCAGAATACAAAAAGGTGATATTCTGGCATTTGGGGAATCTCAAACAATCTATATTGAAAAGCAACCAATTTCAAAAACTAATAGCATTTTTAAAGTTAGTAAAGCAACTAGCAGTGATGCACCATCTATTAGTATTGATTTATACGGCAATCAGTTAGAGATTACCGTTCCTGAAATATCCTATGAAAAAGTAGGACGGTTACAAGCGTACGGTGATGATTGCAATAAAATTTTAATATCTATGTTGTATTTACCAGCCCTGATAGATACTTTATTTAATATTCAAGATTTGGCAAAGACTGAAGAGTATGATTTAGAGGAATTATCTAATCTAGATTGGTATGGAACTTTAGATAAGAAGTTAAAAAATATGGGGTATAACATAGCAGAATTGAATTCTTACGAGATAACTAGCATCGCTTATGATCTTCTAAATACATCTCCAGATGCTCCTTTAATTTCTCTTGAAAATATTATCTATAATAGTGAGGAGGATGAAGAGTAATGACTTATAAGGTCATGAAAGATTCAGTCCTGATTGATTTAAAGGAAAATATCTCAGAAAACATTGGTTTGTATGCTTCATTTTCAAATGATGATTTTTTAATAGATATGCAAGCTACGGAGACAACACAGAACTCAATCTTAAAGGTATCAGATCCATCGAACAAGAGTAAGGATGATTTAGAAAATGCAATAAAGCTCTATGAATACTTTCAAGGACTACCATTGACCTTAGCTTCAAATGAAAAATTTTGGGCTTATTTAACGCATACTTCATTTTGGGACTATATGTGTCAAAGATGGCCTATCAGTGCAGCTGAAGGAGATGAAATTGAGTTTATTAAAACTCGTTATTTCTTCAGTACTAAAAATAAAACATTTTATCGAAATGGTCTTTCTAGGTTATGGTGGTTTGTTCATTTAACTTATGACTCTACTAAAGAGGATCCTTATTATTACACCCGAATCATATTAAGTTATCAAGATTTAGCCAACCTGATAATAGAGACAATTAGTCTTTCTAGGAATAAAACCGTACTAAAAACTGTTCTGGAAGTAATTAAGAATATAGCTGCTTTAGAAGAACAAAATAAAATACAAAAGGTAAAAAACAAACGAATTTTTTTACGAGATATGACTAAATATATAAATTTTGTTGGCGGGGTTACGTTGTGGGATAGACTGAATGAAGAAGAGGCTTATCTCAAATTGTGGCATTATGTAGAATCTAAAATTGAATATATCAATGACCTCAAAGTTGAACAATATAACTAGATATATGCTAAAAGAATTTTTAATAAAGACTTACCAATTCGGTAACTATGATCATGATACTTATTTAATTTGCTATGCTAACTCCAATTAGCTAAAGGTGGTTGAGCATCATATGGATTTATACACTCTGCATTTGGTAAGTACGATGAAAACGGAGCTATTAGCCATTGCAATCATGATAGAGACCGATAATAAGTGTACGAAAGAAAATATAAAGGAATCTCTGTTAGATTTAATTACTCGAGAGTTAGAAGGGTATGAAGTAAGTCTAATTAATCGTAATACGGGAAAAGAGTGAGTTGCGGTTTCGCAGCTCACTCTTTATGTTTATGAATATGAAAGTCTCATATGTGATGGATCTATCAAAAAACTTCAATTCTCGATATTTCTAAGTAGGGGTAGCGTCAGGAAAATGCGGATTTACAACGCTAAGGATATCCAAATATAAAAAGCCCAATTTCTTAGTAAGACAGAAATTGAGCTTTTTAGCATCATTTTGAAGAATCCAGAACTTTAATTAGCATTATTTTAAATTGTTGTAAAGGTCATTATTTATTTTTTCATAAGCTCGTCCATAGCATGTGGAAACAAAGGTTCACTTAATTCAAGAATAGCCTTTGCATACTCTTGGATTTCCTTCTGAGCATCATGTTCTAATCTTTGATTTAGAAAATGACAAACTGACTGTAAGGATGCCGTCCAGTACCATCGTACATACATTCCATATGCAGGTAGAAAAAGTCTTGCTTGCTCTGCGCATATTCCATCTTTTAAAGCCGACTCGTATTTGCTTATTCCTTCGTCAACATATGCCATAAGATCATTGGTGTATTTATCACCGATTTCTAAAGTAACTATTTCGCCACTACCTTGTTTAGAATTTATTGGTTTACTCCTCCATTCCTTACTTGAGGGAATATAAAATGTAGGCTCTTCTGTAATATATCTTCGACTTGACTCATTCCAAGCATCTAAACTATCTCCTGTACCTTCTTGGTGAGAGGAACCAATTACATACTTCCACCATTGTCTGGCTACCATTAGAGGTGCATATACTTCATATTGTACGATAACATGCCTAAATGGAGAAGTATGACCTTCTCTAGCAAGAAATTTTATCAACTTAACATCTCTATCATCTAGTTTTTTGGATTCTTTTGCATAAGAAACTCTTGCAGAGTTAACTACAGTTAAATCTGAACCCATATGATTAACAAGTCGAACATAGCCCTTATCTAATACGTTTATAATAGTCATTTGATTAGCTCTCCTCTAATTTTTTCTTTCATATGTAAAATATGTATAGGGTATAATCCCTTCTATTTTTTTTTGATACGTAATTTCAAATTTATCTTTATTAAACATTGGAAAAAAGATATTACCTTCATATTCCTTATCGATAACAGTTAAGTATATTCTATCAGCAAATGGTAACGATTTCTTATATATCTCCCCACCACCTGCAATAAAAATTTCATCTTCTTGTTTTAGTAAATTAAAAGCACTCTCTAGAGATTCTACAGTCAGACAATTATCATGAATAATATTTTTAGATTTCGAGATAATAATTGTCTTTCTATTCGGTAATGGCTGACCAATAGAGTCAAATGTCTTTCTACCCATAATTACTGTTTTACCCATAGTTAAATTCTTAAATCGAACCTGTTCACCAGGAATCTTCCAGGGTATATCCTTATCTTTACCGATTACGTAATTACTTGAAATTGCAGCAATTAATGAAATGATCATTTTCACGACTCCCTTGAAAGTAACTAATTTTATACTATGAATAAATCAAATGTACGAGAAACCGTAAAATAACTCTCCCTCATTAATTGTCTATTTCCAATAGTTTCCTATACAGAGAAGCTCTAGACACATTTGTAATTTCACAAATTTGATTTACAGTCATTTTTCCTTCCCTATATAGCTTTATTGCATAATTCATTCCTGCATGATTTTTATGATATTTCTTTAACCGACCTTTAAACTTCCCTTCTTTCTTAGCCAACTCAATCCCTTCACGCTGTCGCATACGTATAAGATCTCGTTCCAACTGATTAACCCCAGCCATAACTGTAATTAAGAATTGACTATATGGATTATCCTCTGATAAATCCAGCCATGTGTCCTTTAATGATTTTAAGCTTGCTTTTTTACTCCGTATGTAATCTATTAATGTAAATAAATCTTGTGTACTACGGGTTATTCGAGTTAAATCAGTAACATAGATGATATCACCTTCCTTTAAATCCTCTAACATTTTTTGAAGTTGTTCTCGATCCTTTGTTGCTCCAGAGACCTTCTCTTCAAATATAATATCCATTCCAAGTTCCCTTAGTTGCTGAAGTTGCCTTGAAGGGTTTTGACCAGCAGAACTTACCCGTACATAACCAATTTTTCGCAAAATATCACCTCAATTTCGAGACAAGTCTTATGAGATACTCTTAACACTGATTCTATTAGTCTTCTATTATTGTATCAATAGAGTACACTCTATTGATATATAATTATCATAATTGCTTGAAATTATATTGAAACGAGTTGATACTTGATGAAAATTGCAAGAGGAAGAGAATTACTTACAACGGATCAAAGGAATCTTCTTATGAAGATTCCGGAAGATGATTTGATTGAAGGAGCCTACTATACATTTTCTAATCATGACTTGGCAGTTATTAATAAAAGACGCAGAGAAGAAAATCGATTAGGGTTCGCAATGCAATTGGCTGTTCTTCGATATCCAGGCTGGTCATATACACACATTAAAAACATTCCTGATTCGGTTATACGCTACATAGCAAAACAAATCAATGCAGATCCTTTTTCACTTAGTCTTTATCCTCAAAGAGAAAATACACTGTGGGATCACTTGAAAGAGATTCGGAACGAATATGGTTTTATAACATTCACTCTAAAAGAATATCGGATGACATTTAAACACCTTTATCAATTAGCATTAGAAAATGGAGATGCCATTCATTTACTACACGAGAGCATAGATTTTTTGAGAAAGAATAGAGTTATACTACCTGCTATTACAACACTTGAAAGGATGGTATGGGAAGCTAGGGCAATGGCCGAAAAGAAGATATTTAATACCGTCAGTCAATCTTTAACTAATGACCAAAAGGAAAAGCTTGAAGAAATCATTACATCTCAGCATCGATCCGAAACCAATAAAACAATATTGGGTTGGTTAAAGGAAGCACCAGGTCATCCTTCTCCAGAGACATTTTTAAAAGTAATAGAAAGACTTGAATATATTCGAGGAATGGAACTCGGAAGCGTTAAAGTTAATCATTTACACCGGAATCGCTTTTTACAGTTTTCTCGATTAGGTTCAAGATATGAACCTTATGCTTTTCGTGACTTTCAAGAAAACAAACGTTATACAATTCTAACCGTATATTTATTGCAACTTACTGAGGAGTTAACAGATAAGGCTTTTGAAATTCATGATAGACAAATACTTAGTCTGCTGTCAAAAGGACGAAAGGCTCAAGAAGAAATTCAGAAAAGAAATGGTAAGAAGGTAAATGAAAAAATCATACACTTTTCTAGCATAGGACAAGCATTAATAAAAGCAAAAACAGAAGGATTAGATGTCTTTGAGGTTTTAGAGTCTGTTATTGAATGGAATTCCTTTGTCACATCAGTAGAAGAAGCTCAAGAATTAGCCCGACCTGGGGATTATGATTATCTGGATTTACTCCAAAAGCGCTTTTATTCCCTTCGAAAATATACTCCAACTCTTTTGAAGGTTCTTGATTTTCATTCGACAAAGTCAAACGAACCACTTTTGCAGGCAGTGGAGATTATACGTGGAATGAACGATTCCGGTAAGCGAAAAGTACCTGCTGAAGCACCTGTAGATTTTGTTTCAAATCGTTGGAAAAAGCACTTATATGAAGAAGACGGTACAATCAATCGGCACTATTACGAAATGGCTGTCTTAACAGAATTGAGAGAGCATGTTCGTGCCGGCGATGTGTCTATCTCAGGCAGTAGACAATATAGAGATTTTGAGGAATATTTGTTTTCACAAGCTACGTGGAACCAAGACAAAGACCGTACACGATTATCAGTTAGCTTATCGTTCGAAGACTACATCCAAGAAAGGACCAATAGCCTTAATGAGAGGCTAAAATGGTTATCTAACAATTGGAATAAACTAGAAGGAGTTTCGCTCGAGAAAGGAAAGCTTTCAATTGCACGGTTGGAGAAGGATATTCCAGAGGAAGCTAAAAAATTTAGTGCTAGTCTTTATCAGATGCTTCCAAGAATAAAATTAACCGATTTACTCATGGATGTTGCTCATATAACGGGATTTCATGAACAATTTACTCATGCCTCAAATAACCGTAAACCAGATAAAGAAGAAACGATAATCATCATGGCTACGCTATTAGGAATGGGATTGAATATTGGGTTAAGTAAGATGGCTGAAGCAACGCCTGATCTTACATATAAACAACTTGCCAATGTATCTCAATGGAGAATGCATGAAGATGCCATGAGCAAAGCGCAAGGTGTATTAGTAAACTTTCACCACAAGCTAGACTTATCTTCCTATTGGGGTGACGGTACAACTTCTTCGTCAGATGGAATGAGAATGCAGGTAGGCGTTTCATCTTTACACTCAGACGCAAATCCGCATTACGGAACTGGAAAAGGTACAACAATTTACCGATTTACCAGCGACCAATTTTCATCGTATTACACAAAAATTATTCATACCAATTCAAGAGATGCAATTCATGTCCTAGATGGATTATTGCATCATGAGACCGACTTAAATATAGAAGAGCATTTCACAGACACGGCTGGCTATACTGATCAAATTTTTGGATTAACTCACCTTTTAGGCTTTAAGTTTGCACCAAGAATAAGAGATTTGTCAGATTCAAAGCTGTTTACATTAGAAAAGGCAAGCGAATATCCAAAATTAGAGCCTATTTTACGTGGCCAAATAAATATCAAGATCATTAAAGAAAATTATGAAGATGTCTTACGATTAGCTCATTCTATAAGAGAAGGAACGGTATCGGCATCACTTATTATGGGGAAACTTGGATCTTACTCTAGACAAAACAGTTTAGCTACAGCTTTACGTGAAATGGGAAGAATCGAAAAAACTATTTTTATTCTTAATTACCTTGCTAGTGAATCTTTAAGAAGAAAGATTCAAAAAGGCTTAAACAAAGGAGAAGCAATGAATGGTCTCGCAAGAGCTATTTTCTTTGGGAAACAAGGGGAACTTCGGGAGCGAACGATACAGCATCAACTACAAAGAGCTACCGCATTAAACATAATTATCAACGCCATTAGTGTTTGGAATACGCTGCATCTAACAAAAGCAGTGGAATATCAAAAAGGTTTAGGGGATTTTAATGAGGACTTATTGCACCATGTGTCTCCTTTGGGCTGGGAGCATATTAATTTACTAGGGGAATACCATTTTAGTCCGGAGAAAATGGTCTCGTTAGATTCGTTAAGACCATTAAAACTTTCTTAACGTTGTTAATAACGTGGTAATCGTCAGGAAAATTTGCTTAACGTTGTAAATCCGCATTTTCCTGACGCTACCCCAAGTAGCGATAAACTCCCTTATCGTTATTTATGATTATAAGAATATATTTGATGATAATATCGAATTGAAAAAACAATTATTAATAATCATCTTCGAAAGACGATTTAGTATTAATGAAGGTTGAAACTTCTTTTTCTATGTTCATTTAACAAACTAATTAGTTATAACAAGACCCGATTTTCTTAACCAAAGATTTCGATGGTTAAACCCGAGTTAGGTTAAGGCAAAAGAGGATTGTCGGCACTTAAGGCATTACTTTCTATTAAATTTATTTGACTTCATTAACTCTACATGAAATCGTAAAATGAAATCCGGATTCAACTCAACTTTAAAATTAAGAGGGAATTTAAAAAGAGAGTAGCAAAGCCACTCTTTTCTAAAAATATCTATTTAGCAATTGCGCCAATTACATTGTAGAACAATAATGTTTTACCGTTGTTGTATTGCTTTTATTCCTTCCTCCATAATTTTTTTGCCTGCTTCTTTATGTTTGATACTAATAGCAATTCCTCCAAGAACCACAGCGGTACCCATTGCGCCGAATGCTAATTTCCCTAGCCAATCTCTTTGTTTGTCTGACTCTTTTTCTATTCTGTCATATACTTCAGATAGTTCTTCCCGAATCTTTTCTATTAATTCTGGGTCCTTTTCAGTTTCGTATCTTTTATTTAGTGCATCAATTCTTTTTTCAAAGGATCTTACCACATCTTTTCCTAAACTTTGAGCTGCTAAATCATTCAATGTCTTCATCATGGTAGGTAGCGCGCCAGTAAGGTATTTATAATACTCTTTAATCAAAGTTTCATCCAATACATTATCAGCTGTAGTTGCTGAAGAGGGTAGAAGTGATAGTATTTTTTTTATATCGGACTTGGTTGGTTTTTCTGGGTTACTAACCCCTTCTTGTTTTAGATATTCTTTGAATCCCTCTCCCATTAAAGCACACTCCATTCTTGATTTTTTAACACTTTTATCAAATTTACTGAACGATAACTTTTCTAACCATTTAAATCAACAATGCAATTAAGCCATGATTTACAGCCACATTAGAAACATCAAGGAGATGATACTGTTTTAATGATTTTCCATGTAATACTTGCAAGCCTCAATCATTTCTGTCAAAGGGTTCATGCTGGTTAATTCTCTCCATGGAAGATTAACTTTCTTATTATCCACTACAGCTTTTCCTTTATAGGTTTCTTCATGGTTAGCCATCGTAATTTCCCAATTCCACGTTTCAGACCATGTCCCATTATTGAAAGGTTTACTTTTTTTAATTTCTACTAATATAACCTCAGTATTAAAAATTCTATGTTCCACTCTTTCGCCTCCTCTATAGATTTATTCTTCAGAAATGAAATAAACATCTTTTGCTTCTAATTGCATTATACATCAATCAAAAATAGCCATTTCAAGATTGATAAAAGTGAATAGATAAAAATAACAGAGGATTTCTTTAATAAAAGAGTACCTGTTGTACTTACTTTTAAATATTAATGGATGGTTACTTTCGATACATCTTCAAAATCTATACTCATATAAAATATGATATTAAATAGTTGCGACAAGTTTCATTGATAAACGCATTAAAAATAAGGGGGATTGGAGTAATGAGTAATAATCAAGAATATCAGGATAAAATCGAGCAAGGTTGTCTAGAGTTTGTGAAGAGGAACTTGAAAGAGAAGGATTTATTCGGATTATCCAATGAACAGTACATTGAATTGGAACATTGGTTAAACAATTCTGAGCTTAATTTAAACAATAGATTTCCTGATTTTACTTTCAGTAATGGCTTTATAGAACACTTTGCGGTTACTTCTTCATTAGAAGATAAAAAAGGATCAAAGCAAAAAAGGGAATCTAGTATTTTTTTTAAAAAAAGTGAGTCGAATTTTTTAAGCAAGCTTGACAATAGTGAAGAAGAGAAAGTAATAATTGGTCAATCTTATGGTCGCAAATTTGAAGAACATGCGTATGGTCATATTGTAAACTCAATAAAGAAGAACTGGATAAAGCATATAGAAAGTTATGACAAAAATATTACCACATCTAAAAATGGAATTTTCCTAATTGAGTATATAGATATTAATATTCAAACAGCAGTTTCAACAAAAAATGAATCAGTAAAAATTTTTGATACATATAGAATAAGCGTTGATAAACATATGTTAGAGTGGATACATAACTATAAAGAAAAGATTGATTATTTAATTTTAGTTAACATTCTTTCTTCCTCTATTGAGGTTATAAGAATAGATTGTATTCCAAAGATCATAGAGGGAATTCCAGATGTTTGGTATGCACCTATTGTAGGGATGGAGTCACATAAATATGTAGGTATTAAAACCAATAATACAGATACCTAATATTACACTGAGAGAAGATAGTAGATAAAAGGTAGTGAATACTAAATTATAGAGTAAGAAAAAGTAGCCACCAGCCTCTCAAAAACGATGGTTTTTGAGAGGGTTTGGAAGAAGGTGAAAATCTTCTTCTTTTTTATACTCTTTTTATATCAAAACTCATATCAAAAACTATGTGTCTTAAACGGGTGTATTTGATATAATTAATCTAATAATTCAAGTGAAAGAGGGATTTTATGATTATTGGATATGCTCGTGTCAGTACAATTGATCAGTCTTTGAATTTACAGTTAGACGCTTTAAAAGACTTTGGCTGCGAAGAAATTTTTCAGGAGAAACTATCTGGAGCAAAAGATGATCGGCCGGAACTGCTACAAGCAATCAAGATGTCACGAGCTGGCGATAAGTTTGTTGTGTATAAATTAGACCGCTTAGCAAGATCAACAAAGCGATTGATTGAAATTGCGGAGTTGCTTCGAGAAAAGGGTGTAGAGTTCGTCAGTATTCAGGATAATATCGATACGGGGACGGCTGCAGGAAAAGCCATGTTTGGAATGCTATCAGTATTAGCTGAGTTTGAACGGGATATTATTCGAGAACGAACAATGGCCGGACTAAAGGCTGCCCGAGCGAGAGGAAGAAAAGGTGGACGGCCAAAAGTAAATCAGCAAAAATTGAATCAAGCTCTGGCTCTTTATCATTCTCAAAGAATGAGCGTTAAAGAGATACAAGAAGCTACAGGGATTTCTGCAGCTACTTTATATAGAAATATAAAAATAGAAAAAACTACTTAAAGAATTTTAAGTAGTTTTTGATAAAAATAATGGAGCTATTAAATTGATTAAGAAATTTTTAAGAGGTACTATAAAAAAACAATGTTTTTACTTGATGGAATTTCAACTTCATTACTGAATATAATCAACTCGGAAGTTTTCTTTTTGGTAGATAAACTGTAGTTCAAAGAATAATTATAGTTTTTTAAACTACTATACATGTCTTGAATCTCAATACAGTCATCGTAAGTAACTATCCATTTATGATTAGAGTAACTTTTTATAATGCTTGATAAATTAAGGTGGTCTTCATAATCATAAAAATTTGTATAAAGACCTGGTCCCTTTTTAAAATACGGAGGGTCAAAGAATGTAAAATAATCTTCTGCTGCTTCTTTTCTTGAAAAGTAAATTTCAATGAGTTCAAGAGCGTCTAAATTGTGAAGTTTAATTCGGTCTTTCTCTGATGAAATAATATTCACCTTTTTCATAAGATTTTCTTTGTTGAATCTACAGTCTAGTTTATATTTTCCTGTTTGATTTTTTCCACCAATAGGTCCTGCTTTAATGATTCCGGATCTGTTTGTTCGATTTAAATAAAAAGTAGAAAACCCAATTTCAAATTCACTATGTCTAGAAGGATTTTGCTGAATTTCTTGTTGGCGATACCATTCATCTATATCTAGCTTAGAATTTGTAATTTTGTAGTTAAAATCATCGGTAAAATATAAAAGTGAATGCCACATGAGATATATAGCAGGATCATAATCATTGATAACTATTTTTTGTGCTTTATTTTTTAGTAGTAATGAAAGTGCTATACCAGCACCTCCAGCAAAAGGCTCGATATAGATAGGAGTATGGTTAAAATTAGTATCAATGATATCATTTATATACTTGGCTAACTGAGTTTTTCCACCGGGGTATCTGAGAGGACTCTTGGTTGCTGGCATTTTCTCACTCCTTCTTAGCCAAAAGGCGGCATTCCGTTTTTCAATGCAATAAAATTTAGAGATTTTATTAGGTCTAATTTAAATGTATCGACTTTATCTGAATTAACTCGTGCCCAATGTCTAAAAGGATTGTTTTTAACCTTTTTCCACCGTTTTTGTTCTTCTTTAAACCACATCTTCCAAACTTCTCTTTCTTTCTTTTTATAATAAGGGCTGCCACTTACTTGGCTTAAACCATCATCTGTTAAGAATACTCCATCTATTATTTCACGAACACCTCGATTATATTTATTTGAAAGTAATATTTCTCGGGTGTAAGAAGCTTCACAATCATTCCAAAAGTTACAGGCAGAATCCAATAAATATTTATAGATCATTTTCTCAGGAGGGTCATATTCAGAAGAGGGTAACATGACAAAGTTTTTTAATCCATTAATTTTTTCTTCTTCTTGATCACCATCTAATACAATACAAGACATATACATGAACTCTGGTATTTTTTTCTTATTTAGTTCTATATATTTATCACATCCAAGAGAGACATCAACTTTATCTATTCGGGAAGTAAAAGGTTTTTCCCTTACTATAGAATTGAAGAAAAACTCTGCTTCTTTATCTTCAAAATATACTCTTATCTTCTCTTCTTTGGTCTCGCTTATCATTTCTTCATGCAAATCTTGCCACAAAGTATTTCTATCTACATTTTTTATAACGTTAACAGATTCATTTTGTTTTTTTAACATTAATACTTCGATATCTCCGGGATAAATTCCATCTTCCCCGTTCAAAGATAGGGCATGTTCAATTAAAAACATAGAGTGAGATGTCATGAATAATTGTAAATTAGAAGCTCTTGCTTCTTCCATCAAGACGTTTAAAAGTTGGATTTGAGCACCTGGATATAGAGTGGCGTCTAATTCGTCAATAAGTAATATTCCGCCAGAGTAATTTTTGTAAGTTTTTTTTAAACGCTTAAAGGAAAGTAAAGCTTCTAAAATTTGTCCTACATTATCTTCGCCTGAAGATATCATATGAATACTCATATCTTCTTTTAAGAAAGACAAGGATGTTTTATGGCGTACATCTATTCCAGATAGATTATCGGGATATTGGTTAAGTAATATTTGGTCATAAAGTCTTTTTAGATATTGTTCTTCATCCGAAGTTATTTTTAATTTTATTTCTTGGTGTTTTGCTTCAACGATTGGAAAGACCCTTTTTAAGCTTAAGTAGATTACTGGAAGTATTTTATTCGAAGAACGTGTATCTTTTTCTCCTGGACTAGGCGCGGGCAGTTTTTTTCTGGTAACAAGACGAGGAACTTTTCTATCTTCATAATTATTACTTTCTACTTCAATTACAAGGTCTTTATTTACAGATTTATCAAATAAAACTATTTCTGCATGGCGAGAGCCTTTTACATCTATTTCGCTTAACTTAAAATGATTAGAAACAAGTGATTCAAAAAATTGACCTTGAACTCTACTGATATTCTCAATTTCTTTTTCCATATCAGCAACGGTATTTTTATCTTCTATTAATGCCATTGATGTTTTGGTGTAGTTTTCTCCTAATAAAATTTTCGGATTAAAGGAGAATGGATGTGCAATCATTCCCAAGACAGTTGATTTAGCAGTCCCGTTTTTTCCTGTGATTAATGTAAGTTTCCGTCCAGGTTCAAACTCTATTTCTTTTACGGCTCTGAAATTTTCTACTTTTACTTTTTTTATGTATGAGTGCTTCATTCATTCTACCCCTTTACAATTACATCATAAACTATAGAAATATTTACCGGCATGGTTAAGAAAGTGCTAAAAGAGAACAGTTTCATTATTTATATTATGGATAAGTTTAACACGAAGACCTTTTTCATAATAGAAAAGATTTCCTTTTATTCCATGTTGTTGAGTTCATTGAAGTCCAAAAATTATATGAACGTTCGTAAAGTGATTTGAGACGTTTGCGAACGCTTTTTTTGATAATTTTTAGCCCTTTTTAAACCGTTCGAATAAGTCTACTTTTACGAACTTACTTATATCAGTTATACTATTGTTCTCTTTTGCCAAATAATGCGTGGAAATAGTCTGTCCATCCAGAACAAATTCAAATTTCTTTTATGTTATTGATTTTATACAAATAAGTTTCATAAAGACGGAGAAAGTAATGTCTTTTGACTAAGTTTATTCAGTAACCTATAATAATGATTGTATCTTATAATCGGCAAGGAGGATTATTAAAAAATGACACACTCGATTAGACTTCGTTTCCCAACTTTGAATCAGTAATTGAATACGTTCAAAGGCTCTGTTTGTGAAATCAGAGTAAACGGGATAAGTCTGTCTTTTTTAATAATCTTCACTCTATAAAATTAAAATAGTTAAAGAAGAGGTATAACTCTACCTTTTATAATTCTGTAGTTTTCTTTCTTCAACAAGGATTTTAAAGGAATTTGTATGAAATCTATCTTTATTTACCTGATATTAATTGATTAGTAATGTCCCTTTTACTCACAGACAAGCCGTCTGTGAGTTTTTTTGTTTTCTGGAATCACCATGAGTTTGTCAAATGTGCGGCAGATCATAGAGAGAATACAAGAAAATAGAATCAAAAAAATTTATTAGAATAAACAATTGGAGGAAATAAACTTGAATACACTTAAACTTAAACAATTAGCAACGGATAGAGGATTGGATATTGTAGAAAGCAGCATCAAAATCAATGAGTCGGGTGTTGACTTTCAAGTAGTCCACGCCAAAGATCAAAATGGAAATAAATGGATTTTAAGAATTCCGCGTAGACCTGAGTCAATGAGACATGCAGGCCAAGAGAAAAAAGCGTTAGATATCCTTCACCAACAAGCGAGCTTTCAAGTTCCGAATTGGTCTATCTTCTCTGAAGATTTAGTTGCTTATAAGCAACTAAAGGGCATTCCTGCAGCGACGATTGATGTGGAGCAACAGAACTATGTTTGGAGTTTTGATGAATCCAATGTTCCACCTGCTTATTATCAATCATTAGGAAAAGTCCTAGCAGATTTACACGCATTGCCTCAGGAAGAATTCAAACATATCGGGGTTGAAACCCTTCGTGCCGATGAGTTAAGAACTTCCTTGAAACAGCGAATGGAACGGGTAAAGAAACAATACGAGATCAATCCAGCTTTATGGGACCGTTGGCAAGCATGGCTTGCCGAAGACTCTTTTTGGCCCTCCCATGTAGGAGTGAAACACGGTGACATACATCCGGGTCATATCCTTATTAATAAAAACTATCAAGTAACGGGCTTAATTGACTGGACAGAAGTAGGTATTGCTGATGTATCTGTCGATTTCCTGTCCCATCACCTTCTTTTTGGGAATGATGGACTAACAAAGTTAATCAATGCTTATGAAAATGCCGGTGGAAGAACGTGGTCAAGAATGGATGAGCATATTGTAGAACTTCTAACAACCAGCGCCATCACTATAGCTGAATTTGCAGAAATCTCAGGCCTTCAAGAGATGCACGAAACAGCTGCACACATGCTCGCTAGCGAAATGTAATGAAATGGACTGGACTGGTCGTTTAACTGTGCTTAACGATCAGTTTAACGCGAAGGGTGTTCTACTTTTTTAATGACATCAACTGTAAATGATAACTTAATACTTGAATTAGGAGGGGAACGTAATGCAATTTTTATTGTTTTATTGATTGATGCGGGCTTGAAACAGAAGCTCGTATCGATCTTGGCTGTCGGTACGAAATTAAAAATTTCGGAGGTAGCAAAATGGAAAAACTTTGTTTTGAATTAAAAAATATTGAAGTGTCCTATTTAGATAAAGAAATCTTGCGAATTGAAGATCTAGCTATCCACCAGTTTGACCGCATTGGCATTGTGGGGAAAAACGGTGCAGGAAAAAGCACATTACTGAAATTATTAGCGAAAGAAATCCAGCCAACAGTGGGGCAAGTGAAGAGTTACGTTGAGCCAGGATACTTTAAACAGCTGGAGACTCCTAAAAAAGAAGAGGCCGGTATTGATCCAGCATTGCTTAGCCGATTAGCGGTACCACAAAATCTAGAGTCACTAAGTGGTGGAGAACAGACGAAATTAAAGCTCGCTCAGCTAATGAGTCATTATTATGAAGCGTTATTGCTGGATGAGCCAACCACTCATATGGATAAGCAGGGCATTTCGTATTTGCTCGAAGAACTTCGCTATTACTATGGTGCTTTGGTGATCATCAGCCATGACCGGGCCGTGTTGGATGAACTTGTGACAAAGATCTGGGAAGTCCAGGACGGGCAAGTGCATGTGTATTCGGGAAATTATAGCGACTACATGAATCAAAAAAGGTTGGAATGGGAACAACAAAATCAAGCTCACGAACAGTTCTTAAAAGAAAAGAGCCGACTGGAAAAAGCTGCAAAAGAAAAGATGAAGAAAGCAGAGAAGGTTGCCCAAGCCGGAAAATATTCGAAGAAGGAATCAAAGGCCATGGCAAATCGAATGTTTGAGACAAAATCCAAAGGCACAAGCCAGAAAGCGGTACATCGTGCGGCCAAGGCAATCGAACAGCGAATGGAGAAGCTTGAGGAAGTGAGTGCGGTTCAAGTTGAGAAGCCGATTGTTTTTCCACATCAGAAAGCACTGGAGCTGCACAATAAATTTCCAATCATGGCCAATCGTTTCACTTTATATGCTGGAGATAATATAGTGTTGGAAGAAGTGAACTTCCAACTTCCGCTTGGTAAAAAGATTGCGATTTCAGGTGTGAATGGGAGTGGTAAAAGTACATTGCTTCAACGAATTGCGAGAAAGGATGAGCAATTGACCATTTCTCCTAAAGCAAAGATCGGGTATTTTCAGCAAATGAGTTATCAGTTCAGCGGTGATGAGACTGTCTTCCATTACATCAAAAATCGTTCGGAACATGAGGATAGTTTTTTAAGGAGCGTCCTTCATTCGATGCAGTTTGTGGATACAGACTTGCTTAAACAGGTGAAAGATTTAAGTGGGGGAGAAGCCATCCGACTGCAGCTTTGTTTACTCTTTCTAGGTTCTTATAATATCTTGTTATTGGATGAACCGACTAACTTTTTGGATATTAAAGCGATCGAAGCACTAGAGCATTTTGTAAAGGCTTATCAAGGCACCGTCGTATTTGTTTCCCATGATGAGTTCTTTATCCGAAATACAGCAGATATTCAGTACATCCTAAGTAATAAGAATTTGGAATTGATATAAGGAACTTGAAATAGTCATCGATATTAGTCGATGACTATTTTTGTTTCTTTAATTACTAGAAAGATTTGTATTTCGAGAAGATTTTTAGTCCTCTATTCCAGTTTACATATGATCGCTTATCAGAAGTTATTTGAATACAAATGGAGAAAGGGGGCCGTTTAGAGGGCCCTTTTTCTTCGTGTTGGTTTTTATAAGTGCACTTTTACGAACAGTACAAACATTTAAAATTGGGTGAATTTATTCCTAATAATATCCGATGAGCCTCGCTTCAATACTTTTTCGATCTCTCCAAGTATAGTTTTCATATATTTTGCATGATTTTTCACTATCATAGGAATTAGCAATAGTATTTCTTTTAGCGAGGGAAATGTAATGTATGTACAATATGGAATGTGAATCTTTTCTTATTACTTATTTCAGTCCGTATTTTCTAAGATACACAGCATTCATCGCCAGTTGAAAAGAGTCTGAATCAAGGTTCTCTACTAGTTCAAGTGGTGTACAGTCTTCATTCGCATTATATAGATGGACTGCAAGCTTCAATAGACTTGCCGTTCCCCTTGAGAAATCCTGTTCTTTAAAGCATCTGTCCGAACTGAACCCACCATCTGTTAGGTAAGGAAGAGCTTTTTTGACAAGTTCGTCATTACCAGTAAGGACATAGATCAACGTCTGATATTCATTGCTCCTCTGTTGATAAGAGCTAAGTTTTTGTAGTGCTTCGTTATACAATAAGTGATGATTTTCTGTAAACAATGACAATGTATAGGGCCCCTTTCATATCTCTTTTCAGTTGATGCTCTTCGCTGTATTTACTCTTATATTTAGAATATCATTTCCAATCTTCCAAATGGTAGGTTTTATAGGAATGAGCTCTCAGTGATTCGGTAAATGGAATTGGATTTGAATGAACTGAAAACCCTCCGGAGAGGGTTTATCAGATGTACATCTGTTTTTTCAATGAGACTCCGTTTTTATGGCTAACAATCAAAGAATCCAAGACCTCGATATTTAAGATTTGGCCTATCTCAATCAACTTTTCACTCACTGTAACGTCTTCCGGTGAACATTGACAGTGACCTGATGGATGATTATGGGCAACAATGATGCTGTGAGCATTGTTCATGATGGCTGTCTTGAAGACCTCACGAGGATGGACGATGCTGGCACCTAAAGACCCTGTATGACAGCGGTGAACCGTAATTATTTGGTTCTTTGCGTTTAAACAAATGACGAGGAATACCTCACGGTCTTCATCGCCTATTAGCGCCTGAACAAATTTGATAGCATCAGCTGCATGAGTTATCTTCTCCGGTAGGTAACTTTTATACGACTCTTCGATTTCTTTGATCTCCTGTTTGATCCGTGTGATTTCAATGATCTTTTCAAAATGCATGTGTATCGCTCCCTTTCAATTTTGGTCCGCCGGGCGGAAGTGGTCCCAAAAGGGATTATTTTTTGCCTTTTGGTAAGGAGGACGGATACACCACTTAGAGGTCCGGTCAAGGGTCTCAGCGCAAAAGTTTTTAGCGTAGCCGGTATAAAAAGTTTTTCGCCCCTTGAACTGAACTCTCCTGTCTTGGGACGAAATAGGGATAGGGCGAAGCCATGGAATCTGTCCGTATTTGGTCCTTAGACAGGCTGTGGATGTGTACGCTCCG
>NZ_JBGOBM010000017.1:0-49483 GCF_041475995.1 Chryseomicrobium imtechense
CCCAACGGGGGTCGGGGCGGTGACGCTCTATCTTGACGTCTTGCATGTTCAGTTTTCAATGTTCATATGTCGTCTTGAGACAACTTTTAAAGTATATCAACTTATCAATCAGTTGTCAACACTTTATTTTATTGATGTTGTACTGCCTTAGCGACCTACTTATCATACCAAGGATACGGAGAAAGGTCAATACTATTTTTCTAGAAAAATAAAAGAGACTTATAAAATCATAAGTCTCTTTTACTAACTATTAGTTTTCAGTTGGTTCTTCTTCTATAGAAGGAGTTTGCTCGACGGTACCTTCTACTACTGTCCCGTCTTCTAAAAGCTCGACTTCTTCTTCTTCACTCTTTTCAACTTTTGCTACTGTAGCAATCTTTTCTTCATCACTTAAGCGCATTAGTCGAACACCTTGCGTTGCACGTCCAGTCGTGGAGATATCTTCTACAGCCATACGAATCAACATGCCCTGAAGTGTGATCAGCATCAAATCTTCAGTTCCATCAACAGTTTTCAATGCACTCAAGTTTCCGTTCTTCTCCGTAATCTGACACGTCTTTATTCCGTATCCACCGCGAGATTGCAGACGGTACTCAGAGGCAGCTGTACGTTTTCCATACCCATTCTCTGTTACAACGAGGACTTCCTGGTCATCTTCAAGAATTTCCATGCCGACAACGAAGTCGTTTTCGCGAAGTTTGATACCTCGAACTCCAGCTGCTGTTCGACCCATCGAACGGATATCCGATTCTTTGAAGCGTACAGAGCGTCCTTGGTGCGTTCCGATAATGATATCTTTTTCACCATCTGTGCGACGAACAGCCATCAACTCATCCTCTTCACGAAGAGAAACAGCAATCAGACCGTTTGTACGGATGTTTGCAAATGCTGTAACTGGTGTACGCTTTGTAACGCCATCACGTGTTGTAAAGATGAAATACTCGTTGTCTTCAAATGAAGACATTGGGATCATCGCCGTAACATTCTCATCACGCTCGATGTTGAGTAAATTGACGAGTGGCAATCCTTTTGCTGTACGGCCATACTCAGGAATTTCGAATCCACGTGCACGATACACCTTTCCTTTGTTCGTAAAGAAGAGAATGGTATCGTGTGTAGAGGTATTCAATAGGTGTTCTACGAAGTCATCTTCGTTGGTGCCCATTCCTTGAACACCTCGACCCCCACGACGTTGACTTCGGTAAGTATTCACCGGCAAACGTTTGATGTAGCCTTTGTTTGTCAATGTCAGTACCGAGTTTTCTTCTGGGATCAAGTCTTCATCTTCCATGATTTCTGCCCCACCCGCCATAATTTCTGTACGACGTTTGTCGGAGAACTTGTCACGAATCTCGATAAGCTCTTCACGAATGATTTCAATAACACGGTATTCATTTTCAAGAATAAATGTTAACTCTTCTATGAGAGCAAGTAATGCGTTGTATTCTTCTTCAATTTTGTCGCGCTCAAGCCCTGTTAGACGTTGTAGACGCATATCTAGGATAGCTTGCGCTTGACGCTCGGATAGTTCGAACTTTTCCATCAATCCGCGTTTTGCTTCGTCGCCAGTTTGAGAGGCACGAATCAATGCGATGATTTCATCGATATGATCTAATGCGATGCGCAGACCTTCTAAGATGTGTGCGCGGTCTTTGGCTTTATTCAAGTCAAACTGTGTACGACGACGGATGACCACTTTTTGATGCTCTAGGTAGTGGTACAATGCCTCTTTCAAGTTCAATACTTTTGGTTGGTTGTCAACAAGGGCAAGCATGTTCACGCCAAAGCTTGTTTGAAGTTGTGTTTGCTTGTATAGATTATTCAAAAGGACATGCGTGTTTGCGTCTTTACGTAGCTCAATGACGATACGCATACCATCGCGATCGGACTCATCTGCAAGGTGTGTAATACCTTCGATTTTCTTATCACGCACAAGCTCTGCGATTTTTTCGATCAAGCGTGCTTTGTTGACTTGATACGGAATTTCTTTGACGATGATGACTTGTTTGCCACTCGCTTTTTCCTCGAATTCAACTTTTGCACGCGTGATAATTGAGCCGCGTCCTGTTTCGTAAGCACGACGAATCCCGCTTCGTCCCAAGATGATTCCACCAGTAGGGAAATCAGGACCTGGAATAAATTCCATCAGTTCATCAATTGTAATTGCTGGGTTTTCAGCAAGGGCTAAAACACCATCGATGACTTCTCCAAGGTTGTGTGACGGAATGTTTGTTGCCATCCCAACCGCAATCCCTGAAGCTCCATTAACCAGTAAGTTCGGGTAACGACTTGGCAACACAGCTGGCTCTTTTTCTTGGCCATCGTAGTTGTCTTTATAATCGATTGTATCTTTGTTGATGTCACGCAGCATTTCCATTGCGATTTTTGACATACGCGACTCGGTATAACGCATTGCCGCGGCGCCGTCTCCGTCAATCGAACCAAAGTTCCCGTGACCGTCTACAAGCATGTAGCGGTAACTGAAATCTTGTGCCATACGTACCATCGCATCGTAAATGGAGGAGTCGCCGTGTGGGTGATATTTCCCCATTACGTCACCGACGATACGCGCTGACTTTTTATATGATTTATCCGGTGTGTTCCCGAGCTCTTGCATTCCATAAAGAATTCGGCGATGAACCGGTTTTAATCCGTCCCGTACATCTGGTAACGCACGTGAAACAATAACACTCATAGCGTAATCAAGGAATGAAGTCTTCATCTCATTGCTGATATTAATTCCTCTTACGCCTTTATTCGGTACTTCCGACATGCTGCTTGACCTCCCATTCTTTCTTCACCTAAACGAAATCACACATCTCGCCGAAAAGATGACGAGATGTGGTACTAGTTTTAAATATCTAAATTTTTCACGTATACTGCGTTGTCTTCAATGAACTGACGACGTGGTTCTACTTCATCGCCCATCAGTTGTTCAAAGATAGAATCTGCTTCAAGTGCATCTTCTAAATTGACTTGTAGCAATGTACGGTACTCTGGATCCATAGTTGTTTCCCATAACTGCGTAGCATTCATCTCACCAAGACCTTTGTAACGCTGGACATTTGGCTTTGGTTGTTTTGGAAGACGCTCTAAGATGGCACGTAATTGACTATCGCTGTAACAATATTCAATATGCTTTCCTTGTTTCACTTGATAAAGTGGTGGTTGTGCAACATAGACATACCCCGCTTCAATCAACGGACGCATAAAACGGAAGAAGAACGTCAATAGGAGTGTACGAATGTGTGCACCATCGACATCGGCATCCGTCATAATCACGACTTTATGGTAACGTGCTTTTTCTAAATTGAACTCGCCACCGATTCCAGTGCCAAGTGCCGTAATCATTGCACGAATTTCATTGTTTCCTAGGATACGGTCAAGACGTGCTTTCTCCACGTTCAAAATTTTCCCGCGAAGTGGAAGGATCGCTTGGAAGTGACGGTCACGACCTGATTTTGCAGAACCGCCTGCAGAGTCACCCTCTACGATATACAGTTCGCTTTCTGCCGGGTTACGTGATGAACAGTCCGCAAGTTTCCCTGGTAAGCTCGACACTTCAAGTGCAGATTTACGACGTGTAAATTCGCGAGCTTTTTTCGCAGCGACACGTGCACGAGCGGCCATTAGACCTTTTTCGACCACTTGACGTGCTACTGAAGGATTTTCAAGCAAGAAGCGCTCGAAGCCTTCTGAGAACAAGCTATTTGTGATCTGGCTCACTTCTGAGTTCCCAAGTTTCGTCTTGGTCTGCCCTTCAAACTGAGGGTCTGGGTGTTTGATGGAAATGATAGCCGTTAGACCTTCACGTACATCGTCACCTGTCAGGTTGGTTTCAGATTCTTTTAAAAGATTATTTTTACGCGCATAGTCGTTGATCACACGTGTAAGAGCTGTTTTAAATCCAGACTCATGTGTTCCGCCTTCATACGTATTAATGTTGTTGGCAAATGAGAAGATGGCTGCATTGTATCCTGCGTTGTATTGCATCGCAATTTCAATTGCAATTCCTTCTCGCTCTGCTTCTACAAAAATCGATTCGTGAAGAGGCTCTTTTTTGGCATTCAAATGTTCGACGTATGATTTAATTCCACCTTCATAGTGGAACGTCTTTTTCTGTTCTTGGCCTTCACGCTCATCCTGAATCGTGATAGCTAGACCACGGTTCAAATAAGCAAGTTCACGGATACGATTCGCTAGAATATCAAATTCATACTCCGTTGTTTCTGTGAAAATTTCCGAATCTGCTTTGAAACGTGTTGTCGAACCTGTAGTATCGGTATCTCCAATGACTTCAAGTGGTTGCGTAACAGCGCCACGCTCAAACTTGATTTCATGAATTTTTCCGTCACGATGCACAATTACTTCAGCATGTTCGGATAAGGCATTTACTACTGAAGCACCTACACCGTGAAGACCACCAGATACTTTGTAACCGCCCCCGCCGAATTTTCCTCCGGCGTGAAGAACAGTCATGATGACTTCAACGGCTGGTTTCCCCATCTTTTCATGGGTGCTGACAGGAATACCTCGTCCGTTATCTTCTACACGGATCCAGTTGTCTTTTTCAATTGTGACTGTAATATGGTCACAGTGACCGGCTAATGCTTCATCAATCGAGTTGTCGACGATTTCCCATACTAAATGGTGAAGACCTTTTGAACTGGTAGAACCAATGTACATTCCAGGGCGCTTACGGACGGCTTCGAGACCTTCTAAAACCTGAATCTGGTCTGCATCATAAGAAGTTTGGATTTCTTTTTCTTCCATTGCCAAGTGACTCACCTACTCTTTCTGTTTGGCACATCTAGTGTTTCTCTTCAATCGTTCCATGTTCCACATGAAACAATTTGGCTTGTGTGACGACGTCATGTGTCAGACCATCTACAGTTGTGGTTGTGACAAATGTCTGCACTTTATCTTGAATAGTATTTAACAGATGCGTTTGTCTGAAGTCATCGAGTTCAGATAAGACGTCATCCAATAATAAAATGGGTGGTTCACCGACTTCTTGGTGAATCAATTCAATTTCAGCAAGCTTCAGTGACAACGCAGTCGTTCGCTGTTGTCCTTGAGATCCATAGGTCTGTACGTCATAGTCGTTAACAAAGAACTGCAAGTCATCTCGGTGTGGACCGTAAAGGCTTGTTCCCCTCTGGACTTCTTGACGCTTCGACTTCTCAAGTTTTTCTGTCAGCTGTTGCTTCCACTCTTCAGGACCTGCATCTAAATCGATACCTGCTGTGCACTGATAGCGGATGTTTAACTTCTCAAGTCCTCGGGAAATACCATGATGAATGGGTTCTGCCCAGGACTGCAACAGCTCGATAAACTGCATGCGTTTTTTCAGCACTTTGACTGCTGCTTCTACATATTGTTCTGTATAAATCGCAAACATCACATCGTCGAACGAAGGATTCCCTTGGTTCTGCTTCAAGATGTGGTTGCGTTGTTTTAAAATCTTTTGAAATTGTAAAAGGTCATGCAAATAAACAGGTGATATCTGGCCGATTTCCATATCCAAAAACCGTCTTCTCACCTGCGGGCTACCTTTTACCAAATTCAAATCTTCTGGTGCAAACATGACGACGTTCATTTGACCGATATAGTCACTAAGACGGGATTGTTCCAAATGATTGACCTTTGCTTTCTTGCCTTTTTGCGAGATGGTCAGTTCGAATGGAATGGTGCCGTATTTTTTATGAACATCACCTTTTATTTTACCATATTCCGCGTTCCAACGTATCAATTCTTTATCGTTTGAGGTGCGGTGAGATTTCGCCATCGCAAGTACATAAATGGCCTCCATGATATTGGTCTTGCCTTGTGCATTTTCACCGAGGAAGACATTCACATGTTTAGAAAAATCAGCTTGAGCCGATTCATAATTCCTATAATTTGAAAGCGCCAATGTCTCGATGTGCATTCTACGCCTCAGGTCCGATCAATTTAAACTTTCCATGCTCAGGAATGAGAACGACATCTCCTGTCCGAAGCTTCTTCCCTCTGCGGTCTTCTGCTTCTCCGTTGACAAAAACTGTGTTCATTTGAAGAAATGGACGCGCCATCCCACCTGAATCAATGGCACCGGTCATTTTTAATAGTTGACCGAGTGTGATGTATTCTGAATCAAATCGAATCTCATTCATCGTTTGATACCTACTCTTTCTAAAAGTCATTATCACTCCATTTTACCCTATTTTTGTGGATAAGTAAAAAGGAGTCGCTGCAATGAGCGACTCCTTGGAAATTAATACGTTCGGACTGGCAAGATCAATTGCAAAATCGCATCATCATGCACAGATTTTAAAATGAACGGACGCATGACCCCAGTGAACTGGATTTGCACGTCATGACCTTCAATAGCTTTTAGTGCATCCATCATATACTTTGCACTGAACGAGATAACTAGCTCTTCTCCTTCAATCTGCTCTGCAAGCACTTGCTCTTCTACTTTCCCGATTTCAGGAGAGTTGGATGAAATCTCTACTGCACTTTGCCCTTGTGTCGTGAAACGGACCACGTTGTTGCGATCTTCACGCGCTAATAAAGATGCACGATCGATGGCTTGGTGAAGTGCACGGCCATTTACTACGACCAGCGTCTTATGTTCAGAAGGAATCAGGCGGCTCGTGTCCGGATAGTTTCCTTCAAGAAGACGTGAATAAAATAGGACGTTTCCAGCTTTGAATAAAATTTGTTGGGAAGTTAATACAATCTCGACAGGTTCTGAGTTATCTTCAAGAATCTTATTGAGCTCGTTTAAGCTTTTCCCTGGAATCACTGCGTTGTACTCTTCAGAAGGAGCACTTTCAAGCTTTGTCGAGCGACGTGCTAGACGGTGGCTGTCTGTTGCAACACACATCAACTCACCATCACGGATTTGCCAGTTCACCCCTGTTAGTACTGGGCGACTTTCTGAAGTCGAAACTGCAAAGACCGTTTCACGAATGATGGACTTGACTAAGTCAGCTGGCATTGTGAAGGATTGGTCTTCTTCCATCTGAGGAAGTAATGGATAGTCGTTGGCATCTTGACCGATCAGATGGAATTCTGATTTTCCAGAACGAACATCTGTCTGATAATTATTTTTCACTTCAATAAGAACGTCATTTGTTGGAAGCTTACGAACAATCTCATTAAAGAAACGTGCTTGCAATACGATGGAACCAGTCTGTGTCAATTGAACAATCTGCTCTCCATCTTCTTCAAGTGGGATGAATGTTTGAATTGTAATATCTGCATCACTACCTGTTAAGTAGATCCCTTCTTTTTTTGCCTCGATTTTAATTCCTGTAAGAATTGCGACGGTGGTTTTTGAACTTACTGCTTTCATGACATCATTCAATGCCTCGAGTAAGCGATCTCGCATTACTTCAAATTTCACGCTGAAATCAGCTCCTTATATACATATTTATTTTTATTAAAGAATAACAGCAATAGTAATAGGCACTGTGAATATGTGTATAAGTGCATTTTCCCCTACAGAAATATGGTTATCCACATGTGCATAAAGTGTTTGTAAGTTAACGAATAACTAGTAGAGTTATCCACACTATTCAGATGAGCGTCCTAATAGACTCTTAATCTGTTTAATTTCACTTTTAAGCGTTTCATCTGTTTTGAGCAGAGTTGAAATTTTTTCAGTCGCATGAATGACCGTTGTATGATCACGACCTCCAAATTCTTCTCCGATTTTCGGCAGCGAAAAATCTGTCAGTTCACGAGAGAGATACATAGCGATCTGACGTGGATAGGCAATTGATTTTGTTCGCTTCTTTGCTGAAAAGTCTTCTAAACGTACATGGTAGTGCTCTCCAACGACTTTTTGAATGTCTAAGATGGTGATGATGCGTGAGCGACTGGCAGGCATAATATCTTTTAGTGCTTCAGAAGCCAAATCGACATTGATGTCGCGATTGATCAAAGATGAATACGCAACGACACGGATGAGAGCTCCTTCAAGCTCGCGGATATTAGAATCAATCTGATTGGCGATGTATACCATCACTTCATTACTAATATCTAAGCCGTCTGCACGTGCTTTTTTGCGAAGGATTGCGATACGTGTCTCTAAGTCCGGTGGCGAAATATCGGTAATCAGGCCCCATTCAAAGCGCGAACGTAAGCGATCTTCAAGTGTTGGAATTTCTTTAGGCGGACGATCACTAGAGATAATAATTTGTTTAGATTCCTCATGCAACGCATTGAATGTATGGAAAAATTCTTCTTGGGTTGATTCTTTTCCAGCAAGAAACTGAATATCATCTATTAGCAGCACGTCTACATTGCGGTACTTATTGCGGAAATGGACAGTTTTATTGTCTCGGATGGAGTTAATGAATTCATTTGTGAATTTTTCAGATGACAAATACACCACCTTGGCATTTGGATTATGTTCTTGTACATAATGACCAATGGCATGCATCAAGTGGGTCTTTCCAAGTCCAACTCCTCCATAAATGAAGAGTGGATTATACGCTTTTGCAGGTGCTTCAGCGACTGCGAGTGATGCAGCATGCGCAAAGCGGTTTCCGGAACCGATAACGAATGTATCGAACGTATACTTTGAGTTCAACATACCTGGTGAGAAGTCCGGCTGATCGTCTTGAGAGACCATCGGCTTTGGTGCAGGAATGTCATAGTCTTCTAAGTTTTGATCTTTTGGAACGATGAAGGAAATCATCGCTTCCTTTCCAGTCAAATCATGCAAAATCGCAGCAATTTGATGGACATAATGGTTTTCAAGCCAGTCACGCGCAAATGAGTTTGGTGCTGCGATTGTCAACGTGTCTTGTTTATAAGATAAGAGCTTTGTCGACTTCAGCCACGTTTCAAAACTCGGTTTCGAAACTTGTTTCTCCATCTCAGCGAGCACCCGGCCCCATAGTTCTTCGAGTTGATCCAACGAGGTACACTCCTTTCTGATTTGTGTCATATAAAAGCCAGACGCAATTCGACATGGCAAAAAAATATAGAACAATTATACACACTATAAAATACATGTGGATAAAACTTTACACAGACTGTGAAAAATATTATCCACACTTTATTAACAAATGTGGATAACTGAAAAAGGCGATTTTTTATGTACAGAGTAAAACACAATTAGCATATCATTTTTAGCTAGTACTGACAAGACTTGATTGAACTTATCCACAAAGCCTGATTTACACACAGTTATAGTTGTCCACAGGTATGAATATGTGCAAAAACTGTTCATAAGGGATGTTGATAACTTAGAATGGTGATTTTACATATTCCCATCGAAATTTGCAAGTGTTTGTCGAGAATGTGGATAACTTGATCTGGAGCATGAGGAAAAACTAAATTTTGCGCATTGACAGTCTGGGGCAGATTTAAGTATAATAGTCAAGACTGTCTGGAGATATTTAAGAATAGTCAAAGCAGGAGGTGTCTTACACAATGAAACGTACATTCCAACCAAATAAACGTAAACGCAGCAAAGTTCACGGGTTCCGCGCACGTATGAGCACAAAGAATGGTCGCCGCGTATTAGCTTCACGCCGTGCTAAAGGAAGAAAAGTATTATCAGCATAAGTCCACTGAACCCTCAGTGGATTTTTTTTTACTATATTAGATGTGGAGAACGCCACTCTAGAAACTCCGAGGAAATCAGACGTGCCCGTGAAGGCGCTCTTCAGCCTTTGCGGGTGCGGCTGATTCCGGAGTGTGTTTCTGGCGTTCGGAACTCGATTCCACCACAAAAAACTTTGCTCTTCCTATTAGAAAGAAACCAAAACACGCAACAGATATTTACAGGAAGGTCGGAGGTCCATGAATAAACACCAGCGGATCAAAGACAACAAAGAATTTCAGGAAATCTTTAAAAAAGGGAAGTCGTATGCCAACAGACAGTTTGTCGTTTATATCATGCCAAGTGAAGAGACACATTTCCGAGTTGGGCTTTCTGTCAGTAAAAAGGTAGGAAATGCAGTCACACGAAATCGTGTTAAACGATACATACGTCAAACCTTTCTAGAACTGAAAGACGATGTTAAGCCCGCCAACTATATTATTATCGCCAGGATTCCGGCGGCCACACTAGATTTTCATGAGACAAAAAAGAGTCTCGAACACGTATTGAAAATCGCGAAAGTTTATCGTTCGAGTGGTAAGATAAAGAAAACAGAAGACAATGCAGGGGGACGTACAAGGTGAAAAAGAAGGCACTTCTCACTCTGCTTATAGTGTCTGCACTATTTTTAGCAGGGTGTACAGAATTCAATGCGCCAATTTACGATGAATCAACCGGGTTCTGGAATGAATACATCGTATGGCCACTTGTTTCAGCTATCACGTATTTTAAAAATCTGCTTGGAACGTACGGACTTGGAATTATCGCAGTTACGGTCATTATCCGTTTAGCCATCCTTCCACTTTTGATTAAGCAGACAAAGAGCTCGAAAAAAATGCAGGAAATTCAACCTCAATTGAAGTTACTGCGTGAAAAATACAGCTCAAAAGATGCACAAACACAACAAAAATACCAAGCAGAAATGATGGAACTCTTTAAAGAGAAGGGTGTCAACCCAGCAGCAGGTTGTTTACCGGTCTTGATTCAGATGCCGATTTTAATCGGATTCTATCATGCCATCAGCCGCATGAATGCTACTCCAGAAATTAATCTTGGTGATTTTTTGATTTTCCCATTAGCAGAGCCAAGTATTACACTTGCGATTCTTGCAGGGGTGTTCCAATTAGTTACTCTGATGACAGGCCCAGCGATGGACAACCCACAAATGAAAATCATGATGTATATTATGCCATTTATGATTGTCGGATTTGGTTTGATCTTACCATCAGCATTAACCCTGTACTGGGTAATCGGAAACATTATCTCATTGATCCAAAACTTAGTAATCTACAAGCCGTGGAATAAGCCACAGGTCGTTCCAGTTCAAACGGGAGGGAAAAAGAGATGAGATCCACTACACAAACTGCAGCAACAAGTGAGCAGGCAATTCAACAAGCATTAAAAGAGCTTGGAATTCGTCGCGATCAAGCGTCGATCAAGATTTTAGATGAAGGTAAAAAAGGCTTTCTCGGTCTAGGAGCGAAGCCTGCAGTTGTGATAGTGAATGTCAAAGACGGTGTGACTGTTGAAGAAACACCGTCCTCTCCAGTGGTTGTCGAAGAGACGAAAGAGGTCGTTGAATCAGCAGCAGTTGATATCAGTGAACAGCCGATTGAGGCTGTGTCTGAACAGACTGAACCTGTAGTCGTCGAAACACCCGTTGCCAAGATTACAAATGATAAAGCAATTGAAGAATCGATCCGATACATGAAAGAAGTCGCGCAAGGAATGGGAATCAACGACTTAGACGTTACACATGAAGTCGAAGGCAAGTATGTTCACTTCCAGTTGAACAGTTCGAAAGCTGCTCAGTTGATTGGAAAGCGTGGTCAAACTTTAAATGCGCTTGAAAATCTTGTTCAATTGGTTGCAAATAAGTACTCGGGGAACTTCATGATCGTCAAAATGGACGTTGAAAACTACCGAGAGAAGAGAAAAGTAGCACTTGAACAACTCGCAGAACGAATGGCGGATAAAGCACGTCGTTCTGGAGAGAAAGTCGAGTTCGAACCGATGAATGCGTATGAACGAAAAATTATTCATAATGCATTATCTACACATGTAGACATCGATACGTATTCTGTTGGAGCAGACCCACATCGTCACTTAGTAATTGAACCGATTCAATAAGCAAAGGAGCCCCTTAGTGGGCTTCTTTTTTTGTCCAATTGTCACAGTTCCATAACTAGAGTTTTCCACAAAAATATGCTATTGTAAGGTGTTAGTGCGTTCAATAAAAATCAGTTATCCACACGTGGATAACTGTTCGATAGAGGAGAGAAACCAATAATGGAATTTGATACAATTGCAGCGATTTCCACACCACTCGGAGAAGGGGCGATCGCAATTGTTCGCCTAAGTGGTCCAGAGGCTGTTTCAATTGCTGATCAGGTGTTCCGCTCTCCTTCCCATAAAAAATTAGCGCAAGAAGCGACACATACCATTCATTATGGACACTTAGTCCGTCCTGAGACTGAAGAAGTCGTAGAGGAAGTCATGGTATCTCTGATGAGAGGGCCTAAGACGTTCACACGCGAAGATGTAGTAGAAATCAACTGCCACGGAGGGCTTGTCACAGTCAATCAGGTCCTGCAACTGGTATTACGTGCTGGAGCGCGCATGGCAGAGCCTGGAGAGTTTACAAAGCGTGCCTTCTTAAACGGTCGAATTGACTTGTCTCAAGCAGAGGCGGTCATGGATCTTATCCGTGCTAAAACGGACAAGGCGATGAATGTGGCGCTCGGTCAAATGGATGGTCGACTGTCTCGACTTATTCAATCTCTTCGCCAGGCATTGTTAGAGACGCTTGCACAGGTCGAAGTAAACATCGACTACCCAGAATACGATGACGTGGAAGAAATGACGATTCCACTCATGCGTGAGAAGGGCATGTGGGTCAAGCAAGAGATTGAGAAGCTGCTAGAGACGAGCATGCAAGGAAAGATTCTGCGTGAAGGGCTTGCGACTGTTATTGTCGGTCGTCCGAACGTAGGGAAATCTTCTCTATTAAACAGCCTGATTCAAGAAAATAAAGCTATTGTCACAGATATTGCGGGAACGACTCGTGATATTATAGAAGAATATGTCAATGTTCGTGGCGTGCCTCTGAAATTAGTCGACACGGCCGGTATTCGGGAGACAGAAGACATCGTTGAGCGTATCGGTGTCGAGCGATCTCGTCAGGTGTTAAAAGAAGCGGACTTGATCTTGTTGGTCATGAACCACTCAGAGGCATTATCAGAAGAAGATGAGCGTCTCATTGAAGCGACGCATGGTATGGAGACGATTGTTATCGTCAATAAGACGGATCTTCCGCAAGCATTGGATTACAGCAAGCTTGAAGAACTTGTCGGCCACCGCCGTATCGTGACGACATCTATTCTTCAAGATGAAGGTATTGAGGAACTTGAGCAAGAAATTGCGAAGCTGTTCTTTGAAGGGAATATGCAGGGAGGCGACATGACGTATGTATCGAACGCGCGTCACATCGCACTTCTTCATCAAGCCAAACAAACAATCGAAGATGCCCTGGATGCTACAGAACAAGGCGTTCCAGTGGATATGATTCAAATAGATGTAACTCGAACTTGGGAAATACTTGGAGAAATCGTAGGAGACACTGTAGAAGAAAGTCTCATCGATCAACTCTTTGCTCAGTTCTGCCTCGGGAAATAACAACAGAGAGGAAGAGACTATGCGTACTTTTGACGCAGGCACGTATGATGTAATTGTCATCGGTGCCGGGCATGCCGGAGTAGAAGCGGCACTTGCTTCTGCCAACATGGGTGCCAAAACACTCGCTTTAACTATTAACTTAGATATGATTGCCTTTATGCCATGTAACCCATCCGTAGGAGGACCGGCAAAAGGAATCGTTGTCCGTGAAATCGATGCACTTGGAGGCGCAATGGGGAAAGTCATCGACCGTACCCATATCCAAATGCGGATGCTCAATACAGGAAAAGGGCCAGCTGTTCGAGCGCTTCGAGCACAAGCTGACAAAGTCCTTTACCAACAAGAAATGAAACGTTTGATGGAAGAGCAACCAAATCTTTCTGTTCATCAAGCAGTAGTAGAAGAACTGATAATCGAAGACGAGGAAGTAAAAGGTGTTATCACACAGGTAGGTGCTATTTATAAAGCCAAAACTGTTGTTGTTACGACCGGTACTTTCTTGCGCGGGGAAATCATTATTGGTGACTTGAAGTATTCATCAGGTCCGAATAATCAACAACCGTCTATAAAACTCGCAGATAACTTGCGTGAACTAGGCTTTGATCTTGTCCGTTTCAAAACAGGTACACCACCACGTGTAAATTCAAACACAATTGATTATTCAAAAACTGAAATGCAACCAGGAGACGATGTACCACGTGCTTTCAGTTTCGAAACGACAGAGTTCATCATGGACCAACTGCCGTGCTGGTTAACGTATACAGGGGAGAAGACCCACCAAATCATCGAAGAGAACTTGCACTTATCACCGATGTATTCTGGAATGATCAAAGGGACTGGCCCACGTTATTGCCCGTCTATTGAAGATAAAATCGTGCGTTTTAACGACAAGCCACGCCACCAGATCTTCTTAGAACCAGAAGGACGCAATACAAAAGAAGTGTACGTACAAGGCTTATCAACGAGCCTTCCTGAGCATGTACAACGTCGTCTGTTAGAAAGCATTCCAGGTCTTGAAAAAGCGGAAATGATGCGTGCAGGCTACGCCATTGAGTACGATGCGATGGTTCCGACACAACTATGGCCAACACTCGAGACGAAAAAAATCAAAAACCTCTATACAGCAGGACAAATCAACGGAACTTCTGGGTATGAGGAAGCAGCGGGTCAAGGGTTGATGGCAGGTATCAATGCAGCACGCCGCTCGAAAGGTGAAGACGAGGTCGTTCTGAGCCGTTCTGACGCGTACATCGGCGTATTAATCGATGACTTAGTAACAAAAGGAACGAATGAACCGTACCGTCTACTGACTTCACGTGCTGAATACCGTCTCCTTCTTCGCCACGACAATGCAGATCTTCGTCTGACAGACTTGGCATATGAGATTGGACTCGTGTCTAAAGAGCGCCACGACCGTTTTACAGCGAAAAAAGAAGCGATTGAAACAGAGTTAAAGCGCCTTCGCAGCATTATCATCAAACCAAATGAAGAGACGCAAAATCTGATTCGTTCTGTCGGTGGAAGTGAATTGAAAGACGGAATTCGCGCGTCAGATCTATTGAAACGTACGGAAATGACGTACGACCTAGTTGCACAACTTGTACCGTCTGAAGTAGAACTCTCTGAAGACAGCAAAGAACAAGTCGAGATCCAAGTGAAGTACGAAGGATACATCGAAAAATCATTGCAACAAGTAGACAAACTGAAGAAGATGGAAGATAAAAAAATCCCAGAAAACATCGATTATGATGCTATTTCAGGCCTCGCCACAGAAGCACGTCAAAAACTGAAAGAGGTACTGCCACTTTCATTAGCACAAGCTTCTCGCATTTCTGGAGTAAACCCGGCTGATATTTCTATTCTTCTAGTTTATATCGAACAGGGACGAATCGCTAAAGTCTCAAGCTAAGGAGCATTTCATGAACGAACAACAATTTATCGCAGCATTAGCTGAAAAAGGCATCCATTTATCGGAGCATCAGATCAAGCAGTTCAAGACATACTTTGAACTGTTGGTCGAATGGAATGAAAAGATGAACCTAACAGCTATCACAGATTTAGAAGAAGTCTATTTAAAACACTTCTATGATTCCATTACTGCAGCATTTTACGTGGATTTCTCAGAGCCTCTTACAGTTTGTGATGTAGGTGCAGGGGCAGGATTCCCAAGTCTTCCAATGAAGATTTGCTTCCCAGAAATGCGCGTCACAATCGTCGATTCACTTAACAAACGTATCCAGTTCTTAACACACTTAAGTAAAGAACTCGGACTTTCCCATGTAGAGTTTGTACATGCGCGCGCCGAAGAGTTTGGCCAAAACCCAGCGTATCGCGAGTCGTTTGACATTGTCACAGCGCGTGCTGTTGCACGTCTATCAGTATTATCGGAGCTTTGTGTGCCGTTAGCAAAAGTAGGGGGGCGCTTTGTAGCTATGAAAGCAGCGTCAGCTGAAGACGAGTTGAAAGATGCAAAAAAAGCGCTAACAGTTCTAGGTGCAGAATTAAAAGAAGATTTTGCATTTAAACTGCCTGTTGAAGAGAGTGATCGCAAACTTTACATTTTCACAAAGAAAAAAACAACACCAAAGAAATATCCGCGAAAACCTGGGACGCCGAACAAAAGTCCAATCCAGTAAAATGTTCCACGTGAAACATTTAATCTTCAAGCGATTTGTGATAGATTAGTAATAGAAGGTGGTGCACGTTTAGATGAAAAGTCCTTTTTCCAGGCTCTTTGGTGGTACAGATAAAGGGAAAGAAAAAGATGCAAGTTCAGAAGTGACAGCAACTGCAGCGACATCTACTACTGTAGAAGAAGTTGTTCAAATCCCAATTGGACGCATCGTTCCAAATAAGTATCAGCCTCGTACAGTTTTTGATGATTCAAAGATTGAAGAGCTTGCCCGGACGATTCGGACTCATGGTGTAATTCAGCCAATCGTTTTACGGGAAATCGAATCCGGTCAGTATGAAATCATTGCAGGAGAACGTCGTTTTAGAGCGATGAGCAAGCTAGAGTGGACAGAAGTACCTGCAATTGTTCGTAATTTATCAGATAAAGAGACGGCTTCTGTTGCGCTTATTGAGAACCTACAACGAGAAGAATTGACAGCTATTGAAGAAGCGCTCGCCTATCAGCAGCTAATCGAGTTACATGAATTGACGCAAGAAGCTCTTGCACAGCGACTAGGAAAAGGGCAATCAACAGTCGCCAATAAAATTAGGCTTCTTAAATTACCGCAACAAGTCCAGGATGCGATTTTGACTAAGGACTTATCCGAACGACATGCGCGTGCATTAATGAAAGTAAAAGTAGAGGAGCTGCAACTTGAACTTCTAAAACTAACGATTGATCAACAATTGAGTGTCAAACAATTAGAAGAACATATTGCAAATCTGCAAGCAAAAGCAGAAAAATCCGAAAAAAAGACTCCGGCTAAACCGCGACAGAAGATGGTTAACAAAGACGTGCGTATAGCCTTGAATACATTGAAGCAATCTCTCACAATGATTTCAAAAAGTGGGATCAACTTTGAAACACAAGAAGAGGATCAAGATGATTACTATCAAGTAGTCATTAAAATTCCAAAGCGAAAATAGCCCATTTAAACATCTTTGCACTGTGTGTAGAGATGTTTTTTTTGTAGAATGTTACGCACATGTAACACTATAATTAAAAAAATTTGATAGAATAAGAGATATGAGCTCAGAAAGTAGGTGCAAGAGTGGGAAGAATTATCGCCATCGCCAATCAGAAGGGCGGAGTGGGAAAAACCACCACATCCGTGAACCTCAGTGCCTGCCTTGCATATTTAGGCAAAAAGGTACTACTTGTTGACATTGACCCACAAGGCAACGCATCAAGTGGGGTCGGAGTAAACAAAGGTGAAGTCGATCAGTGTATATATGATGTGTTGATTGATGACGTGCCTGTAAAAGATATTATTATGGAAACTAAAGTAGAGAATCTACATATCGTTCCAGCTACAATTTCACTTGCTGGTGCGGAAATCGAATTAGTGTCTACTATTTCACGAGAAGTTCGCTTGAAACGTTCACTGGAAGAGGTTAGTCCTTATTACGATTATGTCATTATTGATTGTCCTCCGTCTCTTGGCCTTTTGACGATCAATTCTTTAACGGCATCAGATGCCATCATCATTCCTGTACAATGTGAATTTTATGCCTTAGAAGGGCTTAGTCAGCTTCTAAGTACAATTCGTTTAGTACAAAAGCATTTAAATAAGAACTTATCCATCGATGGAGTTCTACTAACGATGTTCGATGCTCGTACAAACCTTGGTATTCAAGTCATTGAAGAAGTGAAAAAGTATTTCCAAGAAAAAGTGTACAAGACCATCATTCCGCGTAATGTGCGTCTTTCAGAAGCACCAAGTCACGGGGAACCTATTATTATATATGATCCAAAATCACGTGGTGCAGAAGTGTACCTGGAACTGGCGAAGGAAGTGATTAAGCATGGCTAAAGGATTAGGAAAAGGCATCAATGCACTATTTCCAGGCGAAGATCAAAACACACAAGAACGTGTGGAACAGATTGAATTGAAACTCATCAAACCAAACCCTTACCAGCCACGTAAAATCTTTGATCAGCAGGCACTACAAGAGCTAAGTGCTTCTATTAAAGAACATGGCGTCTTGCAACCAATCATGCTTCGCAAAAAGGGAAGTAAGTTTGAAATTGTGGTTGGAGAGCGACGATTCCGCGCTTCACAGCTAGCAGGTTTAGCTGAAATTCCAGCAGTTGTCCGCAATTTAGACGACCGTGAAATGATGGAACTTGCTATTCTTGAAAACTTGCAACGAGAAGATTTAACGGCAATAGAAGAAGCAGAAGCGTATCAAAAGCTGATGGATACACTTGATTTAACACAAGAACAATTGGCTTTCCGTTTAGGAAAGAGTCGACCGCATATTGCGAACCATCTTCGTCTCTTAGTATTACCTGAGGAAGCAAAAAAAGCGATTTCAGCTGGTGAAATTACAATGGGTCATGGAAAAGCGCTTCTTGGTCTGAAAAAGAAGAAAAATATCCCATTGATTCTTGAAAAGACGAAGAAAGAGCAATTGAATGTTCGCCAACTGGAGGCACTTGTCCAACGTTTGAATGAAAATGTTCCACGTGAAACAATTGAAAAAGATAAGAAGGATATTTTCACTGTAGAGAAAGAGTCTGAATTGCGTGAGCGATTTGGTACAGCGGTGAAAATTAACCGTTCAAAAGATCAAGAAAAAGGAAAAATTGAAATTGATTTTTACTCAAAAGATGATCTGGAACGTATTCTAGAACTTTTAGAAAAGTAAACACTGACCTATTTCCACGTGCTGTGGAAATAGGTTCATTTTTTATAGTGCATGATTAGCGAAATGAAATTGTGAGAAAAGTAGGGATGAAGATGGTGTTATGGGGGACGCTGATCAATGCGCTTTTGATTGTAGTAGGAGCAATTGCTGGGCGACTATTAAAAGGAATCCCAGATCGTATGAAAGAGACGGTTATGTATGCAATTGGCTTAGCGGTTGCAGTGATGGGAATTCAAATGTCATTTGAAAGTACAAATTTTATTATTGTAATCATTAGTTTAGTAATAGGAACTGTACTAGGGGAGTGGTGGGATCTTGACCGTCAATTAAACCGACTGGGTCAGTGGCTTGAGAAGAAGATGAGCAGAGGTGGTCAAGAAGGCACGATTGCTCAAGGGTTTGTTACAGCGACTTTAATTTTTGTGATTGGTGCTATGGGCGTGTTAGGTGCATTAAACAGTGGGCTACGTAACGATCATGAGTTGTTGATTAGTAAAGGAATTATTGATGGATTCACATCGATTCTATTAGCTGCCACTCTAGGAATCGGAGTTCTACTTTCTGCAATTCCAGTCGCACTTTACCAAGGGAGTATCGCTTTATTTGCTACACAAATCACGCGACTTGTTCCAGATGAGGCATTGACACTCTTCTTAAGTGAGATGACGGCGACTGGAGGCATTATGATCTTGGCCATCGGGTTAAACCTAATCGGTATTACAAAAGTGCGTGTCGCTAATTTGCTGCCAAGTCTGTTGGTAGTGGCTCTTTACGTAGCATGGACGTTTGTGTTTTAGCTAAATGACGATGCCATGCTAGAAACAGGGCATTCGCTATGACACGCGCCATGTCATGTGTAATATGAAGCCGAGTAGTTTGCAACGTTTCGATTCCTTCGCTATGAAGGTGGTTGACTACACCTTTAATCGAATAAGACCCTATAGCGGGTAAGTCCTTTTGAACGGCTTTGCCTGGCCAAAGAGGACCAATCTCGAGTAAAATATCACCGATGGCACGATGATTGCCTAAACAGGCATCAATTGCGACGAGTGGAGCGTCTGAATCAAAGGAATGCAATTCTTCTACAATAGTAGTTAGATTCAATGCATGTACAAGCGAATCTAGACAACCTACAACGCGAAATGGAAAGCTTGAATAAAGGGACAAGAATGATCCGGTGAGTGGGCCGAGAGCATCACCTGTTGAACGGTCTGTGCCGATGCATACAAATGTTAGACGGGGGTCATCAAAAGGGAGTACAGTTAAGAGAGCCGAGCTCAGCTCCCAAATAGCACCTTGTGCTTCAAAATTAGTTGAGTGAGTTGTAGGATTCATAAGATATCCACCTTTCCAGCAGTAGTTCTAGTAGTTTATGTAGAACTCACTAATAGTATTCATAAAAAAGGAGGTTCTCTATGAGTGTCGAACGAATATGGGAACGAACAGTTGAATTTATAGTTAATGAAGCATTATGGATTACCATTGGAACAGCTTTACTGAAAATCTTATTAATTCTTATATTAATGGTTGTTGTAGTTAAAATCGGAAAATCCGCTATTGAACGTGTGATGATTCTTCGTTCTAAAACACCAATTGGCTATACAGAGCGCAGACAGAATACACTGATCAAATTACTGCAAAATGGTCTCACATATATCGTCTATTTTGCAGGGATTTTAGCTATTCTTTCTGCAATGAGCATTAATGTAGTCGGTCTTCTGGCTGGGGCAGGGATTGCAGGCCTTGCCATCGGTTTTGGTGCACAAAGTTTAGTGAAAGATATTATTACCGGATTCTTCATTATCTTTGAAGACCAATTTGGTGTTGGGGATACAGTCATGATCAATCAGTCAAACGGAACTGTAGAAGAAATTGGTTTGCGTACAACAAAAATCAAGACGTACACAGGTGAGCTTCATATTATTCCGAACGGTAATATCTCGGAAGTGATCAACTACTCTGTGTATAATTCGTTGATCATGGTAGATGTTTCTGTAGCATACGAATCTGACGTGGATGAAGTAGAACGATTGATCAACAAGTTTTTAGATTCGACGGAGGAACGTTACCCGGAACTTGTCCGACGACCTGATTTGCTCGGAGTGAATGCGTTAGGTGCATCAGATGTTGTTATGCGTATAGCAGCGGAGGCGTTACCGATGAATCACTTTAAAGTCGGTCGCCTACTTCGAAGAGACATCAAGAAGTTCCTAGATAATCACGGCATTGAAATTCCGTATCAAAAGATGGTCGTGTTTGAACAAAAAGGAGGAGGCCAAACGAATGCAGGCAAATAAAGAGTTTCAGTTACACGATGTCGTGGAGATGAAGAAACAACATCCATGTGGTACGAATGCTTGGAAAGTCATTCGTCTTGGTGCAGATATCCGAATCAAATGTGAAGGCTGCGGACATAGTGTCATGATTCCTCGTCGTGAATTTGAGAAGAAGATGAAGAAGGTCCTTGTGCGTCACGAGGAACAATAGACAGGGGGCGCGTTGCCCTTTATACTTAATAGGTTGAAACAAGAAAGGTAGGAGAACCCATGGCTTTAACAGCTGGTATTGTTGGTTTACCGAACGTAGGAAAATCGACGCTATTTAATGCAATTACAAAAGCAGGGGCACTAGCAGCAAACTATCCGTTCGCGACGATTGATCCGAACGTTGGAATTGTTGAAGTACCTGATGCACGTTTAGATAAATTAACTGAGATGGTAGAACCTAAGAAGACGGTCCCAACGGCATTTGAATTTACGGATATCGCTGGAATCGTAGAAGGCGCTTCAAAAGGGGAAGGTCTTGGGAATAAATTCCTTTCTCACATCCGTGAAGTAGATGCAATCTGTCAGGTTGTGCGTTGTTTCATAGATGAGAACGTCACGCACGTGGCAGGAAAGGTCGATCCAATCTCGGATATTGAAGTAATCAATTTAGAATTGATCCTTGCTGACTTAGAAAGTGTCGACAAGCGTTTGCAACGCGTCGGTAAGATGGCGAAGCAAAAAGACAAAGAGGCGATGGTAGAACAACCCGTCCTTGAGAAATTGAAAGAAGCATTCGAAGCGGGTCAGTCTGCTCGTTCTGTTGATCTTTCTGATGATGAGAAGAAGGTTATCAAAGGTCTTCACTTATTGACAATCAAACCGATGTTGTACGTAGCAAACGTATCAGAAGACGATATCATGGACGGCGGCTCAAACGAGTACGTAGAAAAGGTTCGTGAGTTTGCAGCGGCAGAAGGTGCAGAAGTGATTGTGATCTGTGCGAAAATTGAAGAAGAGATGGCAGCACTTGAAGACGACGAGAAAGCCATGTTCCTTGAAGAGCTAGGCATCGAAGAGTCAGGTCTTGATCAAATGATCAAAGCATCGTATAGCCTACTTGGCCTTGCCACATATTTCACAGCAGGTGTTCAGGAAGTGCGCGCCTGGACGTTCCGTAAAGGAATGAAAGCTCCACAATGCGCGGGTGTTATTCACTCAGACTTCGAGCGCGGGTTTATCCGTGCGGAGACAGTGGCGTATGATGACTTAGTAGAAGCGGGTTCTATGCCAGCAGCGAAAGAAGCGGGTAAGGTTCGTTCTGAAGGAAAAGAGTATATTGTTCAAGACGGCGACGTTATGTTGTTCCGTTTCAACGTGTAACTAACAAAGAGGGATTCAGCTTAATACTGAGTCCCTCTTTTTTTATAAGTAGTCCAAAGTTCGATCCCTTTATCGAGCGTAAATTTGGTGAGTGTGAACAACCCGATCAGTGTGTAAATCACCAGGAATACATAGCCATCAGACGTTTTGTAGAAGTACGTGACGATAATCCAGCGTGCAATTGCAAAGTACACTAGGTAGAGGGCCACGAACGCAGTGTTGTAAAGGTACTTATTTTTCATGAAACAGTCCCTGGCCGTTTCGGAAGTGGTCGCTCAAGCGCCCAGTCTGTTGTGATTTTACTTAAAACTGAGACGACAACTAAGAGGACTAGGGAGAAAACTAAATTTAATCCGTTAGAAGCAATAGAAATAGGCAGATACTCAAGGGCTGTTGAAAGAACCCAATAAATCAAGACAAATGATGCAACATAAACAAAGTAATAGCGCAGCTTCACAAAAACACCCCTTTTTTAGAAAAAACTGTTAACTTAAGTATACTAAAAAAGCCTTTAAAGTAAAGATTCCAAAGCAAAGAATATACATTGCATTCCACTTCCCAATATGATACAATTCATTGATGTGAGTAATACAATTACTTACTCCTTGCCGGCCTCAAAACCGGCCAAAGTCCATAGGGAGGTGCAGAATAGATGAGACAGTACGAATTAATGTACATTATCCAGCCAGCAATCGAAGAAGAGGCGAAGAAAGCTCTAGTTGAGCGTTTCAACGACATCCTTACTTCAAATGGCGCTGAGATCATCGAATCAAAAGAGTGGGGCAAACGCCGCTTAGCTTATGAAATCAATGACTTGCGTGAAGGTTTCTACCAAATCGTTAAAGTAAATGCAGATTCTAAAGCAATCGATGAGTATACACGTCTTGCTAACATCAATGAAGACATTATCCGTCACATTGCTGTTCGCGTTGACGAGAAATAAGAATTCAACGATCGCTGACGAGGGAGGTTTGTAGGCATGATTAACCGAGTTGTATTAGTAGGCAGATTGACGAAAGATCCGGAGCTGCGTTACACACCGAATGGCGTAGCAGTGGCACGCTTTACACTTGCTGTAAACCGTACATTCTCAAGCCAATCAGGAGAACGTGAAGCAGATTTCATTAACTGTGTTGTTTGGCGTAAACAAGCTGAAAACACAGCAAACTACCTGAAAAAAGGTAGCCTTGCTGGAGTCGAAGGCCGTATTCAAACAGGAAGCTATGAAGGACAAGACGGCAAGCGCGTCTATACGACAGAGGTTGTTGCAGATAGCGTACAGTTCTTAGAACCACGCAATGCATCTGGTGGTGGTGGCGATCGCGGACAACAAGCAGCTCCTTACGGAAATGCACCGCAGTCGAACAACTACAACAACAATTCTAATCAGTATGGTTCAAACCAACCATCGAATCAGCAAAATTATACCCGTATGGATGATGACCCATTTGCAAGTAGCGGTCCGATTGAAGTCTCTGACGACGATCTACCATTCTAACAATCGGCATCTCAAACGGATTACTTGATAACGAAAAAGGAGGCAACCAATATGGCACCACGTCGCGGAGGCAAACGACGCCGTAAAGTTTGTTACTTCACTAGCAACAACATCACGCACATCGATTACAAAGATGTAGATTTGTTGAAAAAATTCGTGTCTGAGCGTGGAAAAATTCTTCCACGTCGTGTGACAGGAACTAGCGCGAAGTACCAACGTAAACTTACACGTGCGATCAAAGTATCTCGTATCATGGCTTTATTACCATTCACAGCTGAAGAGAGATAAGATCTTACTCAACCACCTGTCCGGATTCCGGGCAGGTGGTTTTATTTGTTCCTAGAGTGTTCAAAGCGTTTCGCGCTTTAGTATGATAAAATAGTAGGGATATCTTGAGAGAAGGAAGGTTCCTATGCAACAAGAAAAATCAATCTGGCTACATGGCTTGAGTACGCTATCGATCTTTACGTTGCTGCTCCTGATTGCCGTGTATCTGCCTGTACTTGGGCTAGTTGGACTACTGCTCGCAGTTGTTCCCATTGCCTGGTTTCGTGCAAACCATACACGCATTAACGCTGTTTTCTTAGCCGTTCTTGGCTTACTGCTTGCCATCCTACTTGGTGGCTATATAGGTCTGTTTGTGGCCCTCGTCACTGTCCCTGTCGGATTTATGATTGGAGACGGTCTGGCGGAGAAGAAATCAAAAGTTTTTCTACTCGTCTCTACAGCCATTACACTCATTTTAGCTACACTTACACAAATTCTTGTCTCACAATTTCTGTTCGGTGTGAATTTACTAGAACAGATGATGGATCAAATTCGAGATACGTATTCCCAAGTGGGGGACTTGATGGAAAGTGCCGGGCAATTGCCGGATGACTTTAATCAAATTGTAGCATCGAGCTTACAGACATTTGCTCTTGTTTTACCAGGCTATTTCATTGCGGTAATGTTTGTGACGGCTTGGGTCTATCTCGTAGTCGCCCTTCCGATTCTACGCAAACTAAAAGTGCCAATTCCGCGCTTTGCAGCCTTTCGTCATTTTCAATTGCCACGCGCAGTGATATGGTATTATTTAATCGTATCCTTGCTGTCATTACTTGGCACATTTGAAGCCGGAACAATCGGAGAAATGGCGGTTGTGAATGCCCTATTCGTATTCCGGGCATTACTGTATTTACAAGGGGTTTCCTTGATTCATTATTACTTCCATCAACAAGGTTGGCCAAAGTGGGGCGCGATTGCAACGACGATTGTGTCAGTGCCGTTCTATTCCATCGTGGTCATCATTGGAGTCATTGATTTAGGTTTCCGTCTGCGTGCCTACATCGGCACAAGTTCAAAAAAGTAAGGAGTTGAGTAGCATGGCCACTTTTTTCCGGAAACGACCAATGCGCTATAGCATCGTCTTATTTGCCATTCTAGGCGTTGTCGCAACAGTCATTCTTTTCTCCCAATCCCTTTGGGTCGGCGTGCTTTTCGGACTCCTCGTAGCCGTTGTATCGGGTTACGCATGGGTGACGGAAAACCGGGTCTATCAAGAGACTGAAAAACATATTGAAACGATGTCATACCGGTTAAAGAAGGTAGGGGAAGAAGCCCTGCTGGAGATGCCGATCGGAATCGTCTTACTAAACGAAGCACAAGTCATTGAATGGGCAAATCCCTATATGACGAAGCAAATGCCGCAAGACTCCCTTATTGGGTTAGATGTGCATGACTTGTCTGATCAAATTCCGTCTGTATTGAATTCGGAAGAGATCAACGACAGTACGGTTGAAATCGGCGACAACAGTTACAAAGTATTTTATAAGCCAGAAGAGAAGCTGCTCTATTTCTTCGATGTCACAGAACAAGTTGAAATCGAGACGCTCTATTATGGCGACCGTACGGTTATTGGAATTTTGTTCATCGATAACTACGATGAAATCACGCAAGGCATGGACGACCAAGTACGTGGGCAACTGAACAGCTTGATCACGTCCACTGTGAATCATTGGGGTGCAGAGTATGGTATCTTCGTGAAACGCGTGGCGTCTGACCGCTTCATCGCAGTGTTGAACGAATCGATCCTATTAACGCTTGAGAAGACGAAATTTAGCATTCTCGATGAAATTCGAGACGTGACGACGACATTTGGGCACGGAGTGACACTAAGTGCCGGTGTCGGGACATCATCCACATCTCTTGTGGAGCTTGGAGAACTCGCGCAGTCCAGTCTAGACCTAGTACTAGGGCGCGGAGGAGACCAAGTCGCAATCAAACAAGCAGATGGAAAAGTAAAGTTCTACGGAGGCAAAACAAATCCTGTGGAGAAACGTACACGGGTACGAGCTCGCGTTATTTCCCACGCACTGCGTGACTTGATTCAAGATAGTGACCAAGTTCTCGTCATGGGCCACCGTTTACCGGATATGGACTCAATCGGAGCCGCTGTTGGTGTACGGAAGATGGCTGAGATGAACAAGGTCGATGGATTTGTTGTTGTTGACTTCCAAGAGCTTGATAAGAGCGTTTTGCGTTTGATGCATGAAATCAAGCAAAACGAGTCACTCTACTCACGCTTCATCACACCAGAAGAAGCGTTGAACCGGATGACGGACAAAACACTTCTTGTCGTTGTCGATACGCATAAGCCGAGTCTCGTCATTGATGACCGGTTGTTGCAGAAGGCGGAAAAAGTCGTCGTCATTGACCACCACCGTCGCGGGGAAGAGTTTATCGAAAATACGTTACTTGTCTATTTAGAGCCGTATGCATCTTCTACAGCAGAATTAGTAACCGAGCTCATCGAATATCAACCAAAGCATGATAAATTGACGATGCTCGAGGCGACCTCGATGCTTGCAGGGATCACGGTAGATACGAAGAGCTTTACATTACGCACCGGTGCTCGTACGTTTGAAGCAGCGTCGTACCTGCGTACGAATGGCGCAGACACCGTACTTGTACAGAGCCTACTAAAAGAAGACCTTGATACGTACGTAGAACGTGCGAAAATTATTCAGTCTGTCGAGTTTTATCACGAGGGGATTGCAATTGCACATGCACCTGAAGAAGCGGTGTACAATCAAATCCTGCTCGCACAAACTGCGGATATCTTATTGACGATGAACGATGTACGCGCATCCTTTGTCATCGGGCGCAGAGATGAATCTAAAGTCGGAATCAGTGCTCGTTCACTCGGAGACGTCAATGTGCAACTCGTAATGGAAAACTTAGGAGGTGGCGGTCATTTAACGAATGCTGCTACGCTTCTTGAAAACATAACGGTCGCAGAAGCTATCGACCAAGTAAAAGAAAGCATTGACCGAATTACGCAAGGAGGAACTGACCAATGAAAGTTGTATTTTTAAAAGATGTAAAAGGTAAAGGCAAAAAAGGCGAAATCAAAAACGTAGCAGACGGCTATGCGCATAACTTCTTGATTAAGAACGGCTATGCTGTAGAAGCAACATCATCTGCACTTTCAGCAGTAGAAGGCCAAAAGAAATTGACGGAAAAACAAGCCGCACAAGAGCTTGCGAATGCAGAAGCATTGAAAGAGGAGCTCGAAGCATTGACGGTTGAATTAAAAGCGAAATCTGGAGCAGACGGCCGTCTGTTCGGATCTGTGACGACAAAGCAAGTGGCAACCGCTCTTGAAAAAGTGCACGGTATCAAAGTCGACAAACGCAAGATGGAACTTGACGATGCAATCCGTACACTCGGTTACACAAACGTACCTGTTAAACTTCATCAAGACGTCACGGCAATATTGAAAGTTCACGTAACTGAAGAGTAAGGAGCGAATAAGATGAGCGAGCCGTTCATGGACAGAGTTCCCCCCCATAATCACGAAGCTGAACAATCCGTTATCGGTGCCATCTTTTTAGAACCACAGGCGCTGATTACGGCGGCAGAGGTCCTCGTACCCGATGATTTCTATCGCACGGCCCATCAGCGTATTTTCCACACGATGATTCGTCTCAGTGACCAAGGGAAGGCGATAGACGTCGTCACTGTCACAGAGGAGCTCTCGGCAAAGAAAGAGCTCGAAGACGTCGGTGGAATTGCTTATTTAAGTGAATTAGCAAATGCAGTACCGACAGCTGCAAACATCATCTACTATGCCCGTATCGTCGAAGAGAAGGCGCTTCTGCGTCGCCTGATCCGTGTAGCTACAAGTATTGTAGAAGACGGCTTCACGCGCGAGGATGAAGTAGCCGCTGTGTTATCAGAAGCTGAGAAGAAGATGATGGACGTCTCCAGTCGAAAAAATGCAGGAGACTTTCAAAACATCAAAGATGTCTTAGTGCAGACTTATGACAATATTGAGCAGTTGCATTCTCGGAAAGGCGATATCACCGGGGTTCCAACAGGATTCCGAGATCTCGACCGCATCACAGCCGGTTTCCAACGCAATGATTTGATCATAGTAGCTGCCCGGCCATCTGTTGGTAAGACGGCCTTCGCACTGAACGTGGCACAAAACGTCGCGACGAAGACCGATGAAAATGTCGCCATCTTCAGTCTCGAGATGGGTGCTGAACAGCTTGTTATGCGTATGCTCTGTGCGGAAGGAAACATCGACGCCCAGGTACTTCGTACAGGTGCCTTGACGAACGAGGATTGGAAGAAGCTCACGATGGCGATGGGAAGTCTTTCAAACGCCGGAATCTTTATCGATGATACACCAGGTATCCGAGTAACCGAAATTCGTGCAAAATGTCGTCGCTTGAAGCAGGAGTATGGTCTTGGCATGATTTTGATCGATTACTTGCAGCTGATCCAAGGGTCTGGCGGCAAAGGCGAGAACCGTCAACAGGAAGTATCGGAAATCTCCCGTTCTCTAAAAGCACTAGCACGTGAGTTGCAAGTACCCGTTATTGCCTTGTCGCAGCTCTCTCGTGGAGTAGAGCAACGACAAGACAAGCGTCCGATGATGTCCGATTTACGTGAGTCGGGTTCGATCGAGCAAGATGCCGATATCGTATCCTTCTTGTACCGTGAAGATTACTACGACAAAGAGACTGAAAATCAGAACATGATTGAAATCATTATTGCGAAGCAGCGGAATGGTCCAACTGGTACTGTCACACTTGCGTTCGTTAAAGAGTTCAACAAATTTGTCAATATTGATTGGAGCCAACATTCGGCTCCGCCTGCCTCCTAACAATAGGGGGCTTTTTTTGTAACTTTTTAGAGGACTAAAACGTATAGTTACAAACGAAAAGGAGTGGATGCAATGAAAAGCTTGATGGGTTGTCTGTTTGCCGTCGTCATTTTCATCATTTTAAGCATCATCGGAGTTTTTGCCTTTTTCACCTTAGCCCCACGAGAAAGTGTAGTAGAAATGTCTTCTTCAGGAATGGAGAGCGTATCGCCTAATGGGGACTATCGTGTGGAGATTATTGAACCTGGAGGGGGCGAGCCATATGAAGTGTACTATGGACGTTGGGAACAAGAAATTGAAGACATGAGCATGCTATATATGCCGATAGATGGCTATGCAAATCCGTCTATTGCTATTGAGTGGCAGGAAGAGAATGTGGCATACATCAAGATAATGGATGGGGAACAGGAAAAACGTGGCGTGACTTTAACAATTGGTGAAGAATAATACAAAAAACTTTGAAATCGTGACTTTTTATAAAGAATCAGCATCTAAACACGAACGTTTACAATTTAGACAATTCAGATGTTCGTAAATGGGTTGACGGAATGGGCATACGCTGATACACTGATACTGTTTGAAATAGGACACACAGTGTCTAGCGGAGGTGCTGATCATGCCATCAGTCGTAGTTGTAGGAACCCAATGGGGAGACGAAGGAAAAGGGAAAATCACAGACTTTCTTTCAGAGCATTCAGAAGTAATTGCACGTTACCAAGGTGGAAATAACGCAGGTCACACGATCATTTTCGGTGGAGAGACATACAAACTGCACTTGATTCCATCAGGTATCTTCTATAAAGATAAAATCTCAGTCATCGGAAACGGGATGGTTGTAGATCCAAAAGCTCTTGTGAAAGAGTTGAAAGGTCTTCATGAGCGCGGAGTGAGCACAGACAACTTGCGTATCTCTAACCGTGCCCACGTCATCTTACCGTACCACTTGAAGCAAGACGAAGTGGAGGAAGCCCGTCGTGGTGCGAATAAAATCGGCACGACAGGAAAAGGAATCGGCCCGGCATACATGGACAAAGCAGCACGTGTAGGAATCCGTATGGCTGACCTTTTAGACTACGAGACATTTAAAGAGAAACTAGACTTAAACTTAAAAGAGAAAAACCGCATGTTTGAAAAGTTCTACGAAACAGAAGGCTTCAAACTTGAGGATATTCTTGAAGAATACTATGCATACGGACAAGAAATTGAGAAGTATGTAACCGATACATCAAAAGTATTGAACGATGCTTTAGATGAAGGCCGTCGTGTTCTGTTTGAAGGCGCACAAGGTGTTATGTTAGACATCGACCAAGGGACGTATCCATTCGTTACATCGTCTAACCCAGTAGCAGGTGGCGTGACAATCGGAGCAGGTGTCGGTCCAACAAAGATCTCTCACGTTGTCGGTGTATGTAAGGCGTACACTTCACGTGTTGGTGACGGTCCTTTCCCAACAGAATTGTTTGATGAAATCGGCAACCAAATCCGCGAAGTCGGAAAAGAGTACGGAACAACAACGGGTCGCCCACGCCGCATCGGATGGTTTGATTCTGTCGTCGTTCGCCATGCACGCCGCGTGAGTGGATTGACTGACTTAACGGTGAACTCAATCGACGTATTAAGTGGTCTTGAGACAGTGAAGATCTGTACAGCGTATAGCTACAAAGGTGAGTTGATCACAGAATACCCAGCAAACCTACGTATGCTTGCAGACTGTGAGCCAGTCTATGAAGAAATGCCAGGCTGGTCAGAAGACGTGACGTCTTGCAAGTCACTTGACGAACTACCGGACAACGCACGTCACTACTTAGAGCGAATCGCTCAATTAACAGGCGTTCAAGTTTCAATCTTCTCGGTTGGTCCAGACCGTACACAAACAAATATCGTTTCTAGCGTTTGGCGCTAATACAAAACCTCTTCCTAGCAGTTGCTAAGAAGAGGTCTTTTTTTGTCTAATTCTGTATAATTTCGCGCAATTCAGAGAAATACTGAAATAATTGAAATATAAATTAGTTAGTATTTCATAGAAGTGAACCAAATACTTCTAGTAAATTGTAGGAACTGGAATCTATTTCACATTTTGATTACAAACGGGTCTATTCGTTCACTTTGCATAAATGGATATGGTAAATTAGAAGGGCATGAAAAATGCCAGAGTGTGTTTACAAACGGAAGGAGCTTTATCATGTTTTGGAATAAATCGAAGGAAGAATCGGCTGTTTTATCGACAGACGGACTTTCTAGGAAGAAAACCAATGTGATAAAGAAAGCAGCCATCACAGTAGTATTGCTTTCTGGGTTGTCCGTCAACTTCGCTTTTGCAGATGAAACTGCAGATAGTAAATTGACTACAATCTATCATATATATACAGAAGATCAGTACGTAGGTGCGATCTCAGACAAAAACGAAGTCGAGCAATTGAAGCGCAAAAAAATAGAAGCTTCCAAATCACAGTTCGAAGGTCTTTCGTTAACAGCTGGTAATAATTTCTCGGTGGTTGAAGAGAAAGTATTTACACCTGCTACGGACGACGCCACTACTTTAGAACAAGTAGAGGACCTCATTGAAGTGAATGCCAATGCATTCGCCATTTCAATCGATAACGAGGTGGCAGCCTACGTTAAAGATTTAGATGCTTACAATGAAGTGCTTCGGAAAGTGAAGTTGAACTACATTTCGGAGAAAGAGCTCAACTTTTTGGAAGCTAAAAACACTACTAGTAATTCTGTACCCGAATTACAGCCAGGTGAAACACGAATTAAAGATTTAACAATCGAACAGAACGTGTTCGGTGCCACTATGACGGTGAAGCCAGATGAGGTCTTGTCAGTCGACGAAGCAACAGAACGTTTATTGACGGGCGTTGAGAAACAAGAGACATATACAATCAAACAAGGCGATGTCATTTCAAAGATTGCAAGTGCTCATAACCTCTCTACAAACGAGTTAATTGAGTTGAATGAAGGACTAGAAGAAGGTGGGACACTCTCTATCGGCCAAGAGCTGAATGTCACGGTATTGCGCCCAGCTTTAAACTTCACAGCAACTTACGAGCAACGTGCGAAGGAAGAAATCGCATTTGATAAAGTAGTAGAAGAAACAGACACGCTCTACAAAGGCGACACCAAGGTGAAAACTAAAGGGGAAGCCGGCGAGCGTATTGCGACGTATGCCATCACAAAAGTGAATGGCCAAGAGACTGCCAAAGACATGGTGGAAGAGGAAATTACGAAGCAAGTGCAACATGAAGTAACACTAAAAGGTACGAAAGTGATGCCTTCTCGCGGAAGCGGATCATTCGCTTGGCCAGCACAAGGTGGGTATATCTCGAGCCATATGGGTCACCGCTGGGGTCGTATGCACCAAGGAATTGATATCGCACGTCCAAGCGGCTATGATATTTTAGCTTCTGATAATGGAGTTGTCGTAGCAGCTGGTGTAGAAGGTGGTCTTGGAAACCGTGTCGTGATTGATCACAACAACGGCTACCGCACAGTCTACGGTCACTTGAACTCAATCAGTGTTTCAGTAGGCCAAACCGTTCCACAAGGAACAAAAATTGGTGTCATGGGGAACACAGGTCGTTCTACCGGCACTCACTTACACTTTGAAGTCATTAAAAACGGCACGCACATCAATCCGATGTCTGTGTTGAAGTAATAGATAGGAAAGCCGCCCGAGGTTGGGCGGCTTTTGTTGTAGGAAGGGCTTATTGGTGAAGGGCTTGCTAGAAAGATCTTAGGACATTGGGGTTTGGCGTGGTGGTGGACGGCGGTGGGGGAGGATTTAGTTTCCATAACATGACTTCGGTAGAAGAAATTCCGGTTTGGGTAGAATAAAAGTGCGATTCGGTAGAACAAATATCGGTTTCGGTAGAAGAACGCCCGCTCAGTTTCTAGAGTATCGTTCTACACATCTAAACGAAATCGAGTTGCGCCTCCTAGAAATCCCGCAAGAAGCCATCGCGGCCCATGAAGCCAAGAGCGCTTCACGGTCCACGCTGTCATCTTGCGCAATTTCTGAACAGTCGGCTACACATCTAAAGAGAATATTTCCCGGGAAATAATACGACCATTTTCGACAGGAATGGGAAATAAAATGCGAAAATAGCGTGGGCATGGTATTGTTAAGGATAGTAGAGAACTAGAAAATAGGGGAAGTCTGAACGAATGATGGAGGAGAACGAACTATGAATAAGAAGATTCTCGTCGTAGATGACGAAAAACCGATTGCAGACATTCTGCAGTTTAACTTAAAAAAAGAAGGCTACCAAGTGGAATGTGCCTATGATGGGGACGAAGCGCTTGAGAAAGTTGAAGCCTTCCAACCCGATCTAATGTTACTTGATATCATGCTTCCGGGGCGTGACGGTATGGAAGTGTGCCGTGAAGTCCGCAAGAAGTATGAATTTCCGATTATTATGCTGACAGCAAAAGACTCTGAGATTGATAAAGTACTCGGACTTGAGCTAGGGGCAGACGATTATGTCACAAAGCCGTTCTCGACGCGTGAACTTATTGCGCGCGTGAAAGCCAACATGCGTCGCTCGCAAGTCGTGCCTGCTGAAGATATGGAAGCGAGTTCGAATGATATCCACATCGGACCGCTAACGATTCAGCCAGATGCCTATATGGTGATGAAGCGGGATGAAGCGATTGAGCTGACACACCGCGAATTTGAACTGCTGCACTACTTGGCGAAACATACAGGCCAAGTGATGACACGTGAACACTTACTGCAAACGGTATGGGGTTATGATTACTTCGGGGACGTGCGCACAGTCGATGTGACGATTCGTCGCCTGCGTGAAAAGATTGAAGACAATCCAAGTCATCCAAACTGGATTGTGACACGCCGTGGAGTGGGGTATTACCTGCGCAGTCCTGAACAGGAGTAGGAACATTCATGCATAGAGTAGGCTTTTTTAAATCAATTCACGTTAAAATCGTGTTGATTTATATTTTATTAATATTGATCGCGATGCAGATTATCGGGCTCTATTTCGTACGAGAGCTCGAAGAATCTTTCCGCAACAACTTCCAGGATTCCGTCACCGAACGTGTCGGACTCATGGAGTTTAGCGTGCGCGAAGAACTGATACGAGAACGAGGCGAAGAGGACGCGACGACCGAACAAAGTCTGCGTTCTATTTTGGCTGGCTTAAATTCGAGTGACATCAACGAGATTCGTGTCATCGATGACCGCTATCAAATCCTCGGGACCTCAGACAATGAAAATCAAAGCATCGTCGGGCAACGTTCAGTTGATGAACTAGTGCGCCGGACAATCAGCTCAGAAAATCCAGAGAGTATGATTTCCCTCGATAAAGTAACCCGCGAGCGAATCTGGATCCTCGCTACACCGATCACCTCTCAAGGCAATGTAATCGGCGCACTGTACGTTGAATCAGACATTGAAAAAGTGTTTAGCCAGATGGATGAGATCAATCAGATTTTAGCCGGAGGAACAGCTGTCTCTCTCGGTATCACCATTATCCTTGGTATTTTTATCGCCCGCACGATCACGCATCCGATTTCCGATATGCGAAAACAAGCGCAAGCCATGGCGCGTGGGAATTTCTCGCGTAAAGTTAAAGTCTACGGAGACGATGAGATCGGGCAGCTTGCGATTGCCTTTAACCATTTAACGAATCGATTACAAGAAGCCCAATCGACGACCGATGCCGAACGGCGAAAGCTTGCATCCGTTCTTGCGAATATGACAGATGGGGTTATTGCGACTGACCGCAAAGGCCGCGTAATCCTAATCAATGATCCGGCACTGGAGTTACTCAATGTAAACCGCGACAGCGTCCTCAATCGTCCAATCACATCTGTCCTGACGATTGACGAAGACACGACATTTGAAGACTTGATTCATCAACAAGAACCGATGTCGCTGAACTACAGCACCTATGACATGCCGTATATTTTACGCGCAAACTTCTCTGTTATTCAGAAAGAGACCGGTTTTGTGAATGGTCTGATTGCCGTCCTGCATGACGTGACCGAGCAGGAGAAGATTGATATGGAACGCCGGGAATTCGTTGCGAACGTTTCGCATGAGTTACGTACGCCACTGACAACGATGAGCAGCTATCTTGAAGCGCTTGCTGAAGGTGCTTGGAAAGATGAGACGATTGCCCCGAACTTCTTAGGTGTTACGCAGACTGAGACGGCCCGGATGATTCGTCTTGTAAATGACTTGCTCCAACTTTCGAAAATGGATAGCCGAGACTACGATCTTAACATAGAGGTCATAAACTTCAACCAGTTCTTCCACCGCATTATCGACCGCTTTGAAATGTCGAAGTCTCAAAATGTGTCGTTCTCACGTATGCTTCCGGAAAAAGAGTATTTTGTTGCCATCGACCCAGACAAATTGACGCAAGTGATCGACAACATCATCTCGAACGCGCTGAAGTACTCACCAGACGGGGGAACAGTGCGCTTTGGCTTTACGGTCAAAGACGAAATGATGCAGGTTATGATCTCGGATGACGGGATGGGAATTCCTAAAGAGAATGTCGATAAAATCTTTGAACGTTTCTACCGTGTGGACCGTGCGCGTGCCCGCTCTATGGGTGGTACGGGTCTTGGACTTGCGATTGCGCGCGAGATGATTGAAGCGCATGGTGGGAAAATTTGGGCAGAAAGTGAAGAGGGCTACGGAACAAACATCTTCTTTACGCTGCACGTCGAGCCAGAGGAGAGTGAGTGGGAATGAGATATCTGGAACATGTAAAAAGTGCCGTTCTTGTCATCTTGATTGCCCTCAGTGTGCTCTTGACATTCTCCATCTGGACGTATACACCGCCTTACGCAACACTTGAGGATACACCAGTCGTCGATATTGCGATTGCGGAAAAGAAGCGGACGAGTGACGTCATCAAACCGTACCGCATGTTGATTAGTTATACGGGCGCTTCGGCGATGAAAGGTTCCCTACAGTCGAGCGAGATGGATGGCTTGATGGGCATCATGCGTATGTGGACTTTGAACCCGCCGCAGCTGACCAATAATGAAGCGACGACGGACCAACTCAATGAAATGATTCGCGATACAAATCAACTTGTCTTTTATTACCCGACAGAAATCCCGATCCAAAGTTTCCGTCAGATCATTCCGTTTAGCGACCAAGCCATTCCAGACTTTTCGTTCAACCATATGATTGTGCACTGGGAAAATGGAGACGGAGACCTGTCGATTCACGTGAAATTTATCAACACCGTCTCACAGCGCGTATTCCGCTCGGATGTCGCGGATGTGGATGTTGCAGAATTCTTGAATCGTGTAGAAGATATGGACCGCAGATTGCCAGTGTTCAATGAAATTGTACGAGATAGTTTGCAGTCGCTTTATGTATCATCTGTTCAAGTACCTCTTGAAGAATATACTTTTGGATTAGAAGAGATCTCCCCGGAAAAGTTCAAAAATGCATTATTTACGAATCCGAACCTTGTACGCAGTAATCCAGTTGGCGTTTCGTCCCAGCAGTATACAGACGATAGTGCGCTGATGAACATCGATTATGCACCGCGTCGAATCAGTTACGTGCACCCGGCCTCGGAAACGGAGCTTCCAGGAGACTCGGCGACACTGGTCACGGATAGCATCGAGTTCGTCAACGAACACGAGGGATGGACGGATGATTACCGCTTGAGTCGCATCAATGCGCGTGGTCAGCAGATCAACTTCCAGATGCATTTGAAAGGGCTACCCGTGTTTAGTGACACAATGGCAACAGACATGACGCAGTACTGGGGACTTGATCAGGTCTACCGTTACATTCGTCCGTACTACACGCTGAACCAGTCATCACCTTTCCGCACGACACGTAAGCAGTTGCCGTCTGGTCAGTACATTTACGATTACTTGATTTCCCAAGCATCTGTAGATATCAATCTTGTGACGGATATCAAACCGGGCTACTACGTCCGACGCGATTCGTCCCAACCGATTTTGACGCTTGAGCCGTACTGGTTCTATCAAGTCAATGAGACATGGGTGCGAATCACACCAGAACTGTCAGGAGGTGGCGCGATTGGATTGGAGTAGAACCAAAACTATTTTCATCGTCGTGTTCTCCATCTTGAACGTGTTTTTGATGTCGCTGTATGTGGACCGTTACAACGAATCCATCGGTCTTCAAAGCACGCTCGAAGGCTCGACATCGTTTGAAGAACGTCTCGCTGCAGATTCCATCACGGTGCCGAGGCTGACCAACATGCCGACAAACGTCGCTTACGTATCGGGAACTGTGCACAATTTCACTCCAGATGAATTAGAACAGCTACCGAATGCAGACGTGAGGTCATCAACGGATGGGATCCTGGAAGTGGAACTAGTTGAGCCAGTTTCCGTAGAAGGTGACATGACAGTGGAAAGCGTTGTACAGGAACATGCACACGAAGGCCAGGACTATAAGATCTGGTCGACCGATTCAGAGACGAACACAGCCCTCCTGTTCCAACAAGTAAATGACCGTAGCGTGTACCACAATTCGCGTGCATTCATCTTGGTTCGCTGGAATGAAGAAGGCGAAGTGACGGGGTTCACACAGACATACCTCGAAGACCTCGAAGACTATAACGAAGAACGTAGCTTGATCACGTACATGAGTGCCATTGAAGTGCTGTACAACCGCTCGTTAATTCTTCCAGGAGCGGAAGTGACGGAAGTCAGCCTTGGCTATTCGACTCTCGCACAGCTCGGGGAGACACAGGTGTTTTCGCCAACATGGGCCGTGAAGGTTGAGCTGGCAGATGGTACAATGGAAGAGTACTTCGTCAATGCAATCGACAGTCGAATTCTCGACATCCCGATTGATGCAGTAGAGTCAGAAGATACAGAGGAGTAATCAGCATGAGATTTAGTGTATTGGCGAGCGGCAGTACCGGCAACGCCATTTACGTTGAAAACGAGGAGCACTCCTTTTTAGTAGATGCCGGACTGAGCGGAAAGAAAATGGAGCAGTTGTTTCAGCAAATCGACCGAGATGCCCGCAAGTTGAGCGGAATCTTAGTCACGCATGAACACAGTGATCATATAAAAGGGCTAGGCGTCATGGCCCGCAAATATAAAGTGCCAATTTATGCGAACGCGAAGACGTGGCAGGCGATGGACCATCACCTCGGTGTCATCCCGACCGACCAGCGCTTCCAGTTCGATATGGAGACGGTCAAAACATTCGGTGGACTCGACATCCAATCGTTCCAAGTATCCCACGATGCAGCCGAGCCGATGTTCTACGTGTTTCACGAGAACGGCAGAAAGCTCGCGCTTATCACCGACACGGGGTATGTCAGTGACCGGATGAAAGGCTACATCAAAGGCTCTGATGCGTTTGTGTTTGAAAGCAACCACGACGTGGGGATGCTGCAGATGGGCCGCTATCCTTGGTCTGTCAAACGCCGCATTCTTTCAGACGTCGGTCACGTTTCAAACGAAGACGCGGCTGTTGCGATGAGCGAAGTGGTCGATTTGAAGCCGACGCAGATCTACCTGTCGCATTTAAGTAAAGACAACAATATGAAAGACCTTGCACATATGAGCGTTGAACAAACGCTGCGCTCGTGCGGAATCATCGCTGGTGAGTATGTGCATTTGCACGGCACCGACGCAGAAATTCCAACACCGCTTGTGGAAGTATAAGTAGTCTCGAAACAGTCTCCTAGAATCAGGGGGCTGTTTTTTTTAATAAACTTTTAAGCAATTTTCATCTAATTTTCATCTTCTTAGGGTACAGTATACATATACAGTACAACAAAGGAGATGACGAAGATGGATGATTACAGACCATACAATCCGTACGCGGAAGATCCACAGCCGCCAAAACGTTCAGAAAAACCAGAGAAAAAACGAGGAATTGCCGGCTACTTTTTAGCGGGACTTTCCGGAGTACTCGTCGGTGCATTGCTACTTTGGTTCATGATGCCGAGCTTGCAGAGCGCCCTTCCGAACAATGGAACACGCACTGCAGGCAACATCACTCAGACCGAGCAAGTGAGCACGGAAGTCACGACAGACATCACCTCGGCTGTTGAAAAGACCTCGGCAGCAGTCGTCGGAATCACGAACTTGCAGGAAGTGAATAATTTCTGGAGCAGCGAACAGTCCGGTGAACAAGAAGCAGGAACGGGATCTGGCGTTATTTATAAAGTCGAAGGTGACCGCGCATTTATCGTGACGAATCATCACGTAGTGGACGGAGCCAACTCGATTGAAGTGACACTTGCTGGCGGGAAAAAAGTCAGTGCTGAATTAGTAGGTAGTGACGTTTGGACCGACTTAGCTGTACTTGAAATGGACGCAACGGACGTAGAAACGGTGATTGAATTTGGAGACTCGGATGCGTTAACGCAAGGTGAACCGGTTATCGCAATCGGGAATCCACTTGGCCTCGATTTCTTCGGGTCGGTCACAACAGGAATTCTTTCCGGGAAAGAACGTGTCATCCCAGTGGACTTGAACGAAGATGGACAACAAGACTGGCAGACAGAAGTGCTTCAGACAGATGCGGCAATCAACCCAGGGAACAGCGGTGGTGCATTGATCAACATCGCGGGACAACTGATTGGAATCAACTCGATGAAAATCTCGACAACAACAGTTGAAGGAATTGGACTTGCGATTCCAATCAACTCAGCCATTCCAATCATTGAAGACCTTGAACAAAACGGTGAAGTGAAACGCCCGACGATGGGAGTGACGCTCGTCGATGTGGAACAAGTTCCATCCTTCCACCAGCAAGAAACATTAAAACTTCCAGAAGATATTACAACTGGTGTTGTGGTAGATGAAGTGTTTGATAACTCTCCAGCTGCAGCAGCAGGCATGCAACAATATGATGTCATTGTGGAACTAGATGGAGAAAAGGTTGAAAATATGCTCGACCTTCGCCAATATCTCTACACAGAAAAAGAAGTGGGCGATACAATGGATGTGAAAGTATACCGCCAAGGTGAGATTGTAGAATTCACATTGGAACTGACAGACAACAACGCATTATAAGATGTGGATAACTAAATTCACTTCACAAAAGATTTACACAGGGAGCAGGAGGACGAAGTGGCGTCTTTCCTGCTTCTTTTTTATTTGTTACAATAGGGTGTGGATAAACTAGTACGAATTGTGAATAACTTTGTGCATAATCCTAATTGTCAGAGGAGGTCGAATAATGGAGAAATACGCATGCGAAACCCATGTAAATCAAGTACTTGACGAGGTAACGGCGTCGACAGGAGAATTTCCGATTCTTGAAAAGCTCGAGAATCCAGAAAACTTATCCACACGCTGTGAACATTGTGAACAGGCAGCTATATATATCGTAGCTGGAAAAAAATAAGACACAACATGTAGATAACCTATGTGGATATGTGGATAACTAATGTGGACAATGTGTTTGTAAATGAACTGTAAAGGTGGATAACCTGTGAATATCACAATTGTGACGGTTGGAAAGTTAAAAGAAAAGTATTTAAAAATGGGCATCGAAGAATACGCAAAACGTCTCGGCGCTTATGCAAAAATCGAACAGATCGAAGTGCCAGATGAAAAAGCTCCAGAAAATTTAAGTGACGCGGACATGGAAATCGTCAAACGCAAAGAAGGCGAGCGCATCTTAGCCAAAATTCACCCAGACGCACATGTCATCGCTCTTGCCATTAACGGGAAGACGCGCAGCTCTGAAGAACTCGCTGCGCATCTCAATTCCCTCATGACATACGGCACCAGCAAAATTGTCTTTGTCATCGGCGGATCCCTCGGTCTGCACGACGATGTCTTAAAGCGATCAAATGAGCAGCTTTCGTTTGGGAAGATGACACTGCCGCATCAATTAATGAAGCTTGTGTTGTTGGAGCAGGTGTATCGGAGTTTCAGGATTATTAAGGGGGAGCCATACCATAAGTAGCTCTAACGAATAATCATTTTGAGGGAGGAAGAGCAGATGAATTTCAAAGTAGGTGAACTTCTTCAAGCAGTTGAAAACAATGATGTAGGAAAAGTAGAATCTATTTTACAATATTCGCCCTATCCAATAAATGAAACAAATGACAAAGGGGAATCTCCTTTACTAATTGCCACACATAAGAACTATATTGATGTGGCAAAACGTTTGATTGATGCAGGCGCTGATATCAACCAGCAAGATCATATTCAGGACAGCCCGTATTTGTATGCGGGGGCACAAGGGAAAACTGAGATTTTGAAGTATATGATTGTACATGCTGAGCCAAATCATTCGGTCGTGAATCGCTATGGTGGCAATGCTTTGATTCCGGCAGCGGAAAAAGGCCATTTAGAGAATGTGAAGGTTCTTCTGCAAGACGGGAAAGCAGATATCGATCATCAAAATAATTATGGCTATACGGCTTTGATTGAAGCAGTGGCGTTAACGGACGGTTCAGCGCTGTATCAGGAGATTGTTCAAGAATTACTGAAGTATAATGCGAATAAAGAGCTACGTGACAATCGTGGAAAAACTGCACTAGATTATGCTAAGGAAAAAGGCTACACAGCAATGGTTCGACTGTTAGAAGCCTAAAAAACATCTCAAAAAATTATATGGAATGTTTAGTAATGTTATTTTTAAAAAAGTACCTGTTCCTTAAAAAAGAGTTCTAATTTAGTTCTTCTAGGGAGTCCAGCTTTGCTGTGTTCCTTTTTTCTATGGAAAATGAAGCGGAGTAAATAATATTTTTATATTAGTATTAGTATCAAGTTAAGATAAATATGTCATTAATTTAAATGAAAACATTGTATGAAACATAAATATTTCCCAATTTACTTCTTATTAAATTGTACGAAAAATACTCAAATATATTAGGAATTTGATGAATTTAGTTTTAATTTTTTTTAACCTCATTTTTTTTTAAAATATATACATTTTATAGTTTATTTTCCCAATACCAAAATTTCCCAATGAATTATATTACACATAAGTGAAATATTTGGAAGAATATTTACTAAAAAAATGAGAGAGGTGTAATGATGAATATAAGATTAAAGTTCACAAAAATTGTAATAGCATTAGCTTTGGTAGGAAGTTTCATAAATCCTAGTAGTTCTATGGCCGAAGAGAATTTAGATGAAAAAATCGTTCATAATCCTGATGATACAATGCTAATAAAATCTGAGGTATTCACGTTTGATAACACTGGTAATAGTATTTTAAAAACAACAAAACCAAATAAATACGGGGAGATTTCACCAATGGTAGTTGATCCAGGAAGAGGGGCAGTTAAGATTAATGATGGACTTTCTACACTGAATGGTATTAGAGGCCGTACAGCAAGAGACTTTTCAAATATGGAAACTTTTAAAGCTGCTTCCCTTACAATTGCTACATACATACCTGTAGTAGGTCAATGGATTGAAAAAGGATCATCAATTTGGTCACAACTTTCAAATGTAAAAACTGATATAGGGAGTGGTACTGGAACTAATGTGAGATCGGAGACTGAATATACTGACCGTTATTTTTACCACTGGTTATATGTATATGACGGGGTTTGGAAGGATTACGGATATAGTCAAAGTAGGTACTGGTACAAACTTGTTTCTTTGCGTTATATTGATAAAACATGTGACTGCGTTCGTATTACAGGCTATGATTTTAGTAAACTGCAAAATAGCCCTTCAAAGATTTCTAAAGCCCCAAACTATATGAATAAAACTCGTTTATCAACTATTGTAAAAGAGCGGTGGAACACTGGCCTAGGAAAATACTTTGAAAGCTATTAACTGTCAAATAGACATCATCTTACGCTTACCTATTTTTACTGAAGGTATTGCTGTGTGTAATCCTTATCAACATAATAGTAAAAAACATCTAGTAAAGGACGGATAGCAATGAAATCTTTAGTTAGTTTTATGTACTTATTATTTGTATGTCTCGTCTTAATGGGTTGTGCAAGTGAGAATCAAACCTCGGATAGCGAGTATATCGAGATGGAGTACGAAGATGTCGTCAAAAATGTAAATGAAATAGATCCGTCTAATAATCCCATATTTGATTTGATTTCTATTTCTATTACCGACTTTCAAATTGCTGAAGAGAGTGAAATTGAAAATCGCCTCGATTTCTCATTTGATATTGCAAATATCAGTGATAAAGATATTGAGATTTCTTATTTGGCCTATTTCCCAAAAGAATTAAGTCAGTATTACTTAAGTAGAGAAAAATTCGATACGTCTAATGGGATTTTAGAGAAAAATCAACTGCTTAAAGCCAGTTTATCAACACTCGTTAAAAATGAAGATTATATAGAAAAAGAAGAAAAGGATTTTATTGATCAAAATGGACAATTTGCATATATGGTAGTCAGAATTGATCAAGAAGATTACTTTCTTAAGTTCTCACTAACTGAGTAGGTTATAATTAATTTTATAAAAACACCCCCACAATACATGAGGATGTCTGATTCAAAGTGCGTTCAACAAAAACTGGATTGTGACGATAACGAGGGCGACAAAGATCACTCTCTCGACTAAGCCACCTGTCCGGAAATGGGCGATACGGAATCGCTTCGCTTTCGGTATAGGGAATAGAAGCGGCACCCCTTGAGGGTTCAGCATGTCGAGCAGTACGTGGCTAAGTGCACCGATAAAGAAGCCAATTGCGATTGGGTAAGCGTAAGAGCTGAATTCTGTCACTTCTAGCCCGGAAAAGAGAAGCAGGCTAAACAATCCAATGATAAGTGGGGAGTGGGTTGCTCCGCGATGGGTGGTCGTGCGTCTTACTAAAAAGCCAAAAGGTTTCAAGCGGTTGCTGATGAAACTATTCTTGTGGTCGATGTCTGGCGCAACCGAGCCGACTAGGGTGGCGACGGCAAATGGGACCACTTGCTCTGGCGACACATACTCGGTATGTTGAAGGACCGCGAGTGTAATGAGCGCCCCGCCAGCGAAATGGGTCTTGTATTGCATGAGAAACCTCCTAATATATACTGCTCATCTATAATACGAGGTATCTGGGTACGATACAATCCAACAAATTAAGTATTCAGGAACCATTATGTAATCTATACCTACATTCTTATATTGAAGACGATTTAAAAGTAATGTCATAAGAACTTAGCGAGAAGTGAAATCATTCTTGCTAAGTTCTTTTTTATTGCTCAATACAAGGAATATATAGTAAATCGAAGTAAATGACCTAAATCTGTAATTTTTTTGTTAACCTTTCTAATAGTGAAACGTTTTAAAGGTGGGAGGTTTGAAATGAATGATTCCATAATGGGGAGAAAATTAAATGAACTACTAAAGTTTGTTTACTCGTACTTAATTAAAATGGGTGCTTCCAAGGAGGACGCAGAAGATATTATTCAAGATACTGCGTATAAATTCTTAAAATACATAGATTCCATTCAAGTGGATAAAGTCCAAAGTTGGCTATTTAGGGTAGCTATAAACCACTATTATGATCTTTACCGTAAGAAATCTAAACAAAGAGAAATAGTATTAAAATTCAACATACTAGAAATATTTGATGAGGAAACACCTGAAAGAGTTCTCATGCAAAGCGAATTAGAAAGAGACATACATGAAGTCTTAGTAAAACTAAATCCAAAGCACAGGCAGCTACTTCTTTTGAAATACAGTACAGGTTTGAAAATCAAAGAGATAGCAGAACTCTACAACATGAAAGAAGGGTCAGTTAAAACGATTTTGCATAGAGCGAGACAAGAATTTATCGAACACTATAGGAGGCATGAAAATGAGCAAGGAAAATGATTTTTTTCCTAGGGATTTAGAATTTGAAGGTCTAGTAAAAAAGGCTAAGAGGCGTTCGACTTTAAAAATGGTGATTATTTCATCAGTTATAAGTGCCATCGTATTAGTTGGATTATATAGTGCAGCCAATCTTGTAATGAAAATAAAAATGGAAAAAGAAACAGACTTAGATTCCGCTTGGAGCGAAGTGAAAGGAGCCAATGTCGAAGAGAGAGGAGGCATCTTTCACTACTCCATAACTTCTGCAACGGCCAAAACGAAGTTAGTAAAAGTTGTTGGAGGGGTCCCAATTCCCTGGGGAGAACGTGAAAAAGTCTTTTCAATTTTTGGTTCTTCTCAACTTGTTTCAGATAATGGTGCGTTCGCATTAGGGAATTCAGATGATGCGCGCATTCCTATGTACTATGAAGGGGAAAGAATTGTTGAATTCTTTCATCCCAAAGTAGACTATGAACAGCTTCTCGATGAAAGAATCTTACTAAATGAGATTGAGGATAGTAGAGTTGTGGAGATGGCTATCTCATTTGATGATAGTTATTCAATAGAGGAAGTAAACGAGGTATTTGAAAAACAAGTAGCTTGGTATTGGGTAGATACGTTTAGCGAAGAACAAATAGAAAGAGATACGAATTTTAATAAAGATGAAAATTTTCCGGATACGACGGTCTATGGGTTTGAAGCATACGGATTTTCACATAACCCAAATGCAGAGAATTATTCGGCTTCGGAGTTTATAGCAAACCTAGAGAAAGTTAAGGAAGATGGTGGTGATTATCAAGAGGATGCTGAGAGAATCATTACTACTCTGACCAATCAAGGTGAGATACCACTAGAACCTCAAAGTCTCAGAATCAGTGGTGTGATAGTTACAGGAAAGCCAAGCGAGCTAGTAAGCTTACTTGATGAACCTATAATTCGAGGCGCTACATTAGGGGCGACAACAGATCTATATTAACTATTGCCAGTGTGATAATAACTTTTGAAAAGAGGACTTAAAAATGATGAAGAAAGCTATAATTTCAAGCGCTATAATCTGTTCAATCTTATTAGTTGGGTGTAGCAATAATGACGTCTTAGAAAGCGAACTGGAAGCAGCACTTTCACAGGAAACTATATCCTCTGAATTACAAAATGAACTAATCGCGTCTATCACTGAAGAAACGGAACTTGATAGTGAATCACTAGCAATCATGATTGATGGTGGAGTGGACGAATATACAGTTTCAGTTGGTTTCCCGAACGATGCAGATAGCGATGGAGAGATGATTCAAAAACTAGTTGAAGAGGTGATTCAAGACCTTTCTGAAACTGAAGCGGCTACTGAAGATAAAATAGTGATGAAAATAAAGGTTGAGCAGTACTAATCGTAAAATTCATGGAAATCATATCTGCCCCCATCGAGATGATACAATACTTGTATATATGATGAAACGAGGCGATTGTCATTCACTCCATACATAAACTAGGAGAGCGGTTTTGGTACATTTCCGCTATTTCTTTAACCGACCGTCCGATTCTTGGAATGGTGACGGGCACTGAGAAGACACTCCTGATTGATGCAGGAAATTCGGAAGAGCATGTGACTTATTTTATCCAAGAGCTGAACAAGAGGGCTGTTCCGAATCCAGATGTAGTTGTACTGACGCATTGGCACTGGGACCATATCCTTGGACTTTCCGCACTACGGGATACAGTTTCTCTTGCTTCGAAACAGACTGCTACGGAGATGGAGAAGTTACTGCCATACTCGTGGTCAGATGAAGCCATTGATGAGCGAGTACGAGAAGGCGTGGAAATTGAGTTTTGTGCCAAAGCAATCAAAGAGGAATACAAAGATCACCGAGATATCAAAGTGACGTTGCCAGACAGTACAATCGATAAAAAAGCAAAGATTCATCTTGGCGGTGTGACCTGTATCGTGCAGCATGTCGGAGGCGACCACGCGGAAGACTCGGTCGTTGTGTACATACCGGAAGAGAAAATTCTTTTCCTCGGCGACTGCATCTATCCGAAGATGTACGCAGAAAAAGTACACTACACGGTTGATAAAACCTTGCGACTACTCGACGTATTGGAATCGTTTGATGCAGAAACGTACATCCCTTCGCACCAGCAGCCGATTTCCAAAGTGGAATTTGATCAGGAAGTAGCATTGCTTCGAACTCTTGCAAACTATACAAAGAGTTGCCAAGGTGATCAGCTGAAAATAACGGAACATTATAAAGCCGACGTGAAGAGAGAGCTCACCGAAGACGAACTCGAGACAATCTCTTATTTTGTGGACGGATATAAACAATAAAGAGGAACCGCACCAGGAGTAGGTGTGGTTTTTTTAGAATGGATGATAGGATGAAAAAGGTTTTAAGTTGGATCGGGGTAGCACTTGTTAGTGTGCTTAGTGTTGTATTGAGTTTAGCCACATCAGTAAATCTCGTAGGTTCACTAGGTGGAAGTTTGAACTCAACTAAAATTGATTGGCATATCGAGGAGCTACGAGAACTTGAGTGGTTCAATGCTTTATATGAGAGTGAACACCATCGGAAAAGCTTTTTTGCGAATCGGAAGGTCAGAAAGTATTTGCAGAGTAGCATTCTAGTTTCGCGGTTGAAGACGAGTGAGTGGGAGCAGCGGAGATTTCTTCGATTGTTAGAAAAGAAGGCGGAGTTGCGAGAGAAAAGAATTGAAATGACAAACTAACTTGTCTATCTATAAATATTGCACAAACAAACTCTATTTATTTACCAATATGTAGTAAATTCATTTCATATAAAATATAATGATTCTAAACATTAAATAATAAGAGGGGTAAATTATGTCTAAATTAGATTTAAACCCAAACGAGTCAATTATATTACAAAGTAAAAATGTCGCATCCGGAAAAATTTTAGCTGTTCATACAGATGAACTTATCCTAACGAATCAAAATGTTATACATATTTCAAAAGGGGTTCTTGGAAATACAAAAAGTATTAGAAAGTTCCCTGTTAACCAAATCAAAACTTACAATGGAGAACCTCAAGTTATTTTAGGTAAAGATAGAAATAGTTTACCAAGACTTGAGTTGTATTTCTTAAGTGGACAAGAAAACTTCTGTTTCCAATCCTTACGGAAAAAAGAAGCTAAACAATGGGTTGATGCAATTTATAAATTAATTACTGGAAATGAGACTGTTAAAGCATCTTGGGAATCGGCAATTCCAGGGTCTGAATTTTTAGCGAAAAAAATTAAAGGTACTATGGATGCCTTCAAAGATACTTTGGCTGATAATAGTAATAGAGTAGTTTCATCAAAAAAGGTTACACAGAAGTGTGGTTCATGCTCTGCACCTCTTACAGGATTTAAAGGCCAAGTTATTCAATGTAAATATTGTGATACAGCTCAAGCTTTATAAATAGGGGGGGACATAATGGGGATTATTAAAGCTTTTAGTGGAAGTCTTAGTAGTACAATTGCTGATCAATGGAAAGAGATAATCATACCAGGGGCATTCGATGAATATACAGCGATTTCACCAGGTTTTAGGAAATCAGGGACTACTGGCGGTATGGGGACACAGAATCAATCAAATAGTGTGATTACAAATGGTTCAATAATTTATGTACCTGAAAATGTAGCAGCATTTATATTTAGTAAATCTGGAATTGAAGAAGTCATAACAGAAGCAGGTGGTTATGAATATCAAAAAGGTCAAAGTTCATTATTAAATGGAGAAGACATTGATCAATCAATATTTAAGCAAGCTAAAACTAGAATTGGTTTTGGTGGACTATCCCCAGACCATAAACAAGTAGCATTTATAAATCTACGTGAAATAAGAGATATTAAGTTTGGGACTCGTGGTGCACAGGTTTATCATGACTTTTTCTATGAAACGGATCTGGAGATTTTTGCTTATGGATCATTTACAATTCAAGTTAAAAATCCAGATACATTTATAAAGAAATTTGTTCCTCCCAACATAACTTATTATTCATTCAGTGATTATCAAGTTAGATCGCAAATATTATCTGAATTCCTTCAATCGTTTACAGTAGTATTGAATTCACTTTCAAACACATACAGAATTTCTCAATTGCCATCCCAAGCTAATACTATCTCAAATATGGTAGCAAAAGATTCGACAAATGCTGGTACCTGGGGCGAACGCTTTGGATTTGAAATTGTGAAAGTATCAATCGAGAATATTGAATTTACTCCTGATTCAAGAGAATTAGTTAAACAATATTCCACGAACAAAATGAACATGAAAGCCTACGATAATGTTTCTCAAAAAACATCTAATATTGCTGCTCAACAAAAAATTGCACAAGGAGTTCTTGAAAATGGTTTAGGAAATGTCGGAGGAATGATTTTTAGTGCTAATACTGTGCAGGGTTTAGGTCCAAGTGCAGAAACTAACAAAACAATGTCACTTGATGAACAAATTGAACTTCTTAAGAAATTAAAAAATCTTGTAGATGCAGGAATTCTTACAGATGATGAATTTAATACAAAGAAGAAAGAAATAATGGATTTATAATTAAACTTTAGAGTGGTTCCTTAAAAGTCAAATTAGAAAACTTACTACTTAAGTTTCAATAAAAGAATTTAGAGGGTTAATTTTATATTAAGATATTCTAGAACAGTGGATTCTTAATACTGTTTGAATTTTTGATGATGAGAACTGTAAGTTAAATCAAAGGTAAATAGAACAGAAGTAAACCACCTGAAATTGTTTTAAAACAATTTCAGGTGGTTATTATTATAATCTGAATACCCCCTGCAATGCAGGGGGTTCCTGAGAGCTTTCAGCTATGGACAAAAAAATCCCCTCATCATACGATATTTTCAGGTCTAGCCAACCGAAA
>NZ_JBGOBM010000018.1:0-49034 GCF_041475995.1 Chryseomicrobium imtechense
CGCAGGAGCCCGCGACGAGGAAGCTCTCGCAGCGCCCACGGAAAGCAGCCCCGTAGTGGAGCTCAACGTCTCACTTTGCACTATTTCTGAACAGTCGGCTCCACATCTAAATCTAAGTTGTAGCCCCATCAATTTTTGATTCTGGCGCTGTCTCTTCTGGTGTGATATCACGGAACGTCTCATTTTGTTCCTCAAGATCACGCGTTCTATGTGCAATTCGAGAAGCCGCGCTTGCTGCTACACCTGCTGCTAAATCGTCTAAAAATGTGTGAACTTGCTCCCCTGCTTTTGTATCAAGCTGAGAGATGATTCCAATTTTATTTTTATCCAAATGGCCGAAAGTCGTTACAGCGATACTTCCGTATGTGAAGACAGAACCTAGAGCAATCGTTTCATCTACTCCAAACAACCCTTCATCGCTTTCGACGATTGATTGTAGCGGTTCAGACAACATTTTCTTTTCCGCTAGTTCGTCCAATTCAATCCCTACTAAAATGGCATGTTGCATTTCACGCTTTTTTAAAACCGATTTGACCGATTCTTCGCAGTGTTCCATAGTAAATCCATCATTATATGGGAGTTGCATTTCATAGACGATTTTCGCAATATCCTCAATTGTCACGCCTCGACGATTTAATGCATCTTTCGTTGCTTGGTAGACCGTGTCGGAATGGACACGTGTGCGTTGTGAATTTGAATCCATAATTCTAACCTCCTAATTGTTCATCCATTATACTATTTTGTGAGGATTTGATACAATTTGAATACAACGTACGAATGGAGTGAGACGATGGAAAGAGGAAAAATCGAAGAAAGATCACTATATAGCGAAGCACTCCAACAAGAAGTGTCGCTACTAGTCTATCTTCCAGCTACTTATTCACCTTTATATAAATATTCACTATTGATAGCTTCAGACGGGAAAGATTACTTTCAGCTAGGCCGTATTTCTCGTGTAGTCGATGAATTATTGCATGAAGAAGAAATTGAAAACTTGATTGTTGTAGGCGTTCCTTATGAAAACGTAAAAGATCGACGGTCGAAATACCATCCAAATGGTGATCAAAACAAAGCTTACATGAGATTTCTGGCACAGGAGCTTGTACCTTATTTGGATGAACAGTTTCCAACCTATCAAATTGGCATGGGTAGAGGATTAATTGGTGATTCATTAGCAGCAACGGTCTCCTTAATGACGGCATGTTCATATCCCCATACATTCGGAAAAGTAATTCTGCACTCTCCTTATGTAAACGATGCTGTTTTAGAAACTGTGAAAAATACTTCGGCGACTCATTTCAGCATTGATCATGTAATCGGTCTTGATGAAACAGCTGTTGCTACAGGTGATGGTGTCGAAAAGAACTTTTTAGAAGACAACCGCGAATTATCAACACTATTTGAAGACAAAGGATTCACCTATCGTTATGAAGAACAATCTGGTGGACATACATGGAAGACATGGCAAAAAGATATGAATCGGGCAATCTTGATGAATTATACGAAATAGACAAATTATTTGGTATACTAATAAAAGAACCATAAGATATGGAGGGATCGACTATGAAATTCGGTATCGTTGCATTTCCATCAAAAGCAGTTCAAGATTTTGCGAATTCATATCGAAAGCGATATGACCCACATTATGCGTTGATCACACCGCATATGACTTTAAAAGGCGTATTTGAAGCAGATGATCAAGAAATTAAAACAATTGCAGCTAAAGTGGCTAAGGTGGCTGCTTCTCAAAAACCATTTAAATTAAATACTACGGGTATCAGCTCTTTCGCTCCTGTAACCAACGCCATCTATTTCAAAGTGGAACCAACGGAAGAATTAGTATCGTTGCATAAGAAATTAACGGAAGTGGACTACCAAGATTCTGAGCAATATGCTTTTGTGCCTCATATTACAATTGCTCAAAAAATGACGTCTAGTGAACATGACGATATCTATCCACAACTTAAAATGATTGGTGCAAAGTTTGAAGAAGTCATTGATCGAATTCATTTGTTGTATCAATTGGATGATGGTTCTTGGACGGTTCACGAAACTTTCCGCTTAAGTGGAGAATAATTCATGATTGTTGCTCACAAAGTTCAGTCAAAAAAACACTATGAAGATGCACTTTCTGTGCGTAGAACAGTTTTTATCGAAGAGCAAGCTGTTCCGCCGGATTTAGAAGTAGATGAGTTCGAAGACAGTGCTGTTCATTTTGTGGCTTATGATGAATTGCGCCCTATAGGTGCAGGTAGATTTCGTTTATTACCAGATGCTATCGCGAAAGTTGAACGCATATGCGTATTGCCAGACTATCGCGGGAAACATATCGGGAATTCGCTAATGGATGAAATTGAAAAAGAAGCGAAATTGCAAGGGTGCCGTCAGTTAAAGTTGAACTCTCAGACTTCTGCGATTCCTTTCTATGAAAAACGCCACTATACCATTTCATCTCCAGAATTTATGGATGCCGGTATTCCCCACAAAACGATGATAAAAGAAATCGATTAAAAAAAGTAGGTACTCCTCGGTTATTTCGAGTGAGCGCCTACTTTTTTGTGTGCTAAATTTGAAAATAGTTTCCATAATATAACTTCGGTAGAACAAATATGGATTTGGGTAGAATAAATCTCAGTTTCGGTAGAAGAAAGTATGTTTTCGGTAGAAGAACGACCGCTCAGTTCGCAAACAAAAAACCGGCATACACCCAAATTGGTGTATGCCGGCGTTCTCCACATCTAAAAAGAAATCGAGTTGCGCCTCCTAGAAATCCCGCAAGAAGCCATCGCAACCCATGAAGCAGAGAGCGCTTCACGGGCCACGCTGTCATCTTGCACTATTTCTGAACAGTCGGCTCCACATCTTAAAGTAAAGTTGAGTGGAATGGAGGGGTTGACTCCAGTGGGATCAAAGTCTGCCGTGAGATCCCGCAGGAGCCTTTTTTTATAGTCCTGGAATAAATGTCGTTGCTAGACCCAAATATATTAAAATACTAATAATATCATTGATTGTTGTAATGAATGGACCAGAGGCAACGGCTGGGTCAATCTTCATGCGGTGAATCAACAGCGGAATAAAAGAGCCTGCGATTGTAGCAACTAAGATTGAAGATGAGATTGCTGCTCCTACAAGTAGCCCAATCAAAATATCCCCTTTCCAGAAATACACTAACAACACGACAACAATTCCACTGATTACACCCGTAATCAAGCCAGTCCCCGCTTCCCGGAATAACAACTTTAATTTTGATTGTTCTTCAATATCACCTGTCGCAATACCTCGAACCGCAACGGCCAGAGCTTGTGTCCCACTATTACCAGCCATTCCAGCAATTAATGGAATAAAAACAGCAAGCAGGGCAACTTGATCTAAAGTCGCTTCAAACATACCGATAATATTTGCAGTAAACATCCCTAAAAACAAAAGAATTATAAGCCAAGGTAAGCGTTTTTTGGCAGCTTGTAATGGATTTTTATCAAACGTGTCCATATCTGAAACAGCCGCTAACTTCGAGTAGTCATCCGATGCTTCTTCATCTAAAACATCAATAATATCATCGACTGTGATAATTCCTAATAAGTAACCACGATGATCGACGACTGGTAGTGCAAGGAAGTCATAATCTTTCATCATTCGCGCGACTTCTTCTTGGTCTTCTGTGACCGGCACACTTACAACTCGTTCGTTGGCAATGTCTTTGATTAACGTATCTTCATCTGAAATAATCAAATCACGTAGCGAAATAACTCCCGTTAAAAAATGGTCATCATTCACGACGAACAAGTAATAAATCGTCTCAGCGTCTGGAGCTTCTCTTCGTAAGATTGTCATGGCCGATCGGACGGTAGACGATTCAGGAATCGCAACGTATTCCGTTGTCATGATAGAACCGGCCGTATATTCATCGTAGTGGAGTAAATCTTTAATTTCTTGTGCGGATTCCGCATCCATCATACTTAAATAGCTTACAACTTGCTCTTTATCCAGTTCATTTAACACGTCAACGGCATTATCGGCATACATGTGAGACAGCATGTCAGCAGCATAGGAAGGTTCCATCTCTTCAAGCAACTCTTGATAGTCGTCATCATCAAAATTGTTGGCCTCGAAAATTTCTGCTACTTCTTCTGGTGATAGAAAATGAAAAATTTGTTTGCGAATTTCTGGATCGACTTTATCAAAAAATACAGATTGGTCATAGGGGTGCAAATCCATAAATTCATCGCGAAATAAATCAATCTGATCGTTTTGTAAGTAATCGAGTAGCCGTTGTTGTTGAAGTTCTAGCACTTGTTCTTTTGTTTCTTCATTCATAACACATGTCCCCTTTCGAGTATGTGGGTAAAGTCATCGGGCAGAGGACATTCGATGACGAAATCAGTTCTCGTTATTGGATGTGTAAACGATAGTGAGTGAGCATGAAGAGCATGGCGCGGAATGAGCCGTAGGGACCCTCCATACAAATCATCACCAGCTAGAGGACATCCAATATGGGCCATATGAACGCGAATCTGGTGCGTTCTCCCGGTCCACAAATAGAGTTCTACATACGCATAATCTTGAGTTTCAACTCGAAATGTACGAATGAAATCATAGCTTGTACGTGCTGTTTTTCCATCATCTGAAATACAGCGCTTAATGATGGAGTGATCTTCTCGCCCAATCTTAGCCGTAATCTCTCCTGAAAGTGGAATAGGAATTCCTTCCACTACTGCGCGATAGCGTTTTTGAATAGCTCCACGCTGCATTGCCTCACTCAACAGATGATGGGCATGACGATGCTTGGCGATTAGCACAAGACCCGTCGTATCTTTATCTAGACGAGTGACCATATGGACTGTAGTTTTGTAATTTTGTTGTTTGTAATACCCCGCAATACGATTCGCCAGTGAATCGTTTGGATGATCTTTTGAAGGAATGGCGGGTAAACCGGATGGCTTGTTTACAATCAAAATGTGATCATCCTCGTAAAGAATGGTAAGCTCTTTTTGTACCGGAATGAGTCCGTCGCTCAGCTCTTCTTCAGGGAAAATGACTTCAATTTGATCACCATCACGGATGATTGTTCGCACTGTTTTCTCTTCGCCATTCACTACTAGCTTTCCTCCACTATATTTGATGGCAGTCAAAGCACGTTTTGAAATGCCGTGCATTTTTATTACTTCCCGCAAGTAGGTATCTTCGCCTGCGTGGAGGAACTGATAGCTAAAATTAGTCTTCATGATCCGCATCGATAAAGGAATCGTGGACTCTCTTCCAAAACGGGAAAGGACGGAAACGGGCGAAACGTACTTTCTCGTCTGCCACACGGTAACTGATAGAAGATACGTCTTTATGAAGCAATTGAAGATGGTCAACAGTCACCATGAAATCAACGGCTTTCACTGGTTTAAGTGTGCATGTATGGTGTTTTGGCAAGACGAGCGGTGAGCCGACTGTACGGAACACTCGGTTGTTAATCGAAGCAATTTCCGATAACTGAATCGCTTCTAAAGAGGGATGCACAATGGCTCCCCCTAAAGCTTTATTGTATGCAGTAGAACCGGATGGTGTGGACATACAAAGACCATCTCCGCGGAATGTCTCAAAGTGCATTTCGTTTAAAAACACATCCATCACTAGCGTCACATCTGGTGATTTCACAGTGGACTCGTTTAATGCCAAATACGTGGCAGGGTCTTCACTGGACTGGTAGTCGACCGTCACTTCAAGAAGGGGGTATTCGATAAATTTAAATTCTTCTTTTGCGATACTGATAACCAGCTTTTCAATTTCTGTAGGCTTCCAATCTGCATAAAAGCCAAGATGTCCTGTGTGAAGCCCAACGAAGGCGACTTGTGATGAGCTAGAGCGGTATTTATGGAAAGCGTGAAGCAATGTACCATCTCCACCAATGGATAACACGATATCTGGTTGATTTTCATCATACTCTAGTTCAAAGCTTTTCAAGTAGCGCATGGCCGTGTCACGTAGTTCGTTTGACAAAGCGTCGCCTCTTGACTGTATGGCAAACTTCATTCTGACTCCTCCCTCTTCCGCTCTTTCCAGCCTAGCGTGGACTGTTCTTTGTATTCTGTAAAGTAAACTTGCGCCTCTTGAATTTCATTTCGTATCAAGGACATTTCTTCATCTAATCGAAATGCCGCTTCTGCTGCCGATTGAAGACGACTTTTTATATTTTCAGGGAAGTCCCCTTTGTATTTGTAGTTTAATGAATGCTCTATAGATGCCCAAAAGTTCATAGCAAGAGTTCGAATTTGAATCTCTGCAAGTATCTTTTGTTCTCCATGCATTGTTTGAACAGGATATTCAACAATCAGGTGATAGGATCTGTACCCACTTTGCTTTTTGTTTGAAATATAATCCCGTTCTTCTACGACTCGCATGTCATGTCGTTTACTAATCAATTCTACAACATGTTCAATGTCATCTACGAATTGACACATTAACCGAACACCTGCAATGTCTGGGATCTCAGCCGCAAGTTGCTCGGACGGAACAAACGGGATGCGCTTTTCTAATGTTTTGTCATATATACTTGCGAGCGGTTTCAAGCGACCTGTCACAAATTCGATTGGTGAGGTGGCATTATGTACCGTATAATGTGCGCGTATTCCTTTTAATTTTACCTTCAATTCATTAACCGCTTGTTTATAAGGGTCTAGAAATTGCTCCCATTGTCCCACGCGTCACACCCCCCTCTAGTTTTGTTGTACGTAAAATTGTTGAAATGTCTTTTCAACTTCCTCTACAAAGCGATGACCATAATTTTCATTTCCTTCAATTGAATACAAGAGAGATGTCAGCTCTTCAAAAAAGTGAGTGAGCTCTATTGTAAACTCTCCATTGGTTACAAAAACAGGAGCGGGTTCTTTGCTGACTAAACTTAGCGCTCCCCAGTCTTTATGGTCGAAGTGCAAATAGCAGTATTCGTCCCCTGCTTCTAATAAGTATACAAAACTCATACGATCTGTATCTGTTATCATGCGCCCACTTGCTGAATGGCTCGCAGTTAAATAATCGGTAGTTACTGTCCATTTAGATTGTTCATGCATAACTGCTAATACGTTTAGTGTTTCCAATTCAAACACCCTTTCTGCTTACTATAGGCTTATTTTAGCATACTCTATGAAACTAGCGGTATAATGGTTGTAAGAGGTGATCAAATGGAAATGCATAACGAAATTGAATTTAAAACGATGCTGACGGAACAGGAGTATACGCATTTACTTAGCTCTTATTCGTTCACATCTTACACTCAATTCAATGACTATTTGGACACAACAACCGGCAGCTTTTCAAAGCAAAAAAAGGGCCTCCGTATCCGGACAAAAAATGGTCAGTATGAAGTAACTGTAAAAACGCCAACTACTGAACTCGAAACACTCGAACAGAACTGGTCCCTATCTAAAAAGCAATACGAAGAATTTAAGCAGACAGGAGACTTATCGTATCTTCACGAACAATTTTCAGAACCGTTACAATCAATCGGATCTATGGAGACACTGCGCCATGAAATGCCTTATAAGAGTGGCGTCATCATGGTCGACTTTTCCAAATTTCTACATACACACGATTATGAGCTTGAATTTGAAGTGCCTGTCATTCAAGACGGAGAGCGTGAATTTCATGCGTTTTTACAAGAACATTCTATTCCTTATCGACCTGCAAAAAAGAAGCTAGTTCGCATGAAAGAAGCTATGACTAGGGTCTAATGTTTGAGAAAACAGTACTAGGTTGGTAGAATAGACAGACAGTACTAATAAAAGGAGTTTCACCAATGACCAACAAACCGATACTTCCCTATGACCAAATTGGGGCTGAAAAATTGTCTCAACTGATTGATGTTTTTTATGGATATGTCGGTCAACATCCATTATTGAAACCCATTTTTCCAGATGATCTGACTGAGACGGCAAGAAAACAAAAACAATTTATGACCCAATACCTTGGTGGCCCAGATTTATATACAAATGAGCATGGACACCCTATGATGCGTATGCGCCACAATCCATTCCCGATTACACCTGAACGTGCTGAAGCATGGCTACTGTGTATGGAGAGAGCAATGGATGATGTCGGCCTTGAAGGACCTTTTCGTGACCAATATTATAAGAGACTCGTTTTGACTGCACATCATATGGTCAATACACCAAGTGATAAGGAGGATGTGCTGTGACAAAATCTCAGCCAAATTTCGAGCAGACTGCTACAAGTTGTATGCAACGCCCGCTTGAAATTTATGCATTTCTCGATCCTTTGTGCCCAGATTCCTGGCGTTTTCAATTGACGCTCAAACGTTTACAAATTGATTATGGTCATTATTTTAGTCTTCGTGTGATTTTAAGCACCAATCTATCGAAGCTGAATTCAGGAAATGTTTGCACGGCCCCTATCCAATCTGACCAGCCAATCATGGAAATTGAACATCCTGTTCTTCCAAGCATTGCTGTAAAAGCTGCAGAATTTCAGGGAAAACGTGTAGCTAACCGATTTTTATCGAACTTACAAGAAGCTTATTTTGTATACAGACAAAATGTAAATTCGCTAACTACGCTAAAAGGAATTGCACAAGACTCTGCAATTGATGTAAAAGAATTTTTACAAGATATTCGGTCTACTGAATGTGCAAAATCGTTTCAAAGTGATCTTTCCATCTCTTGTGAAATGGAAATCGATCAATTTCCATCCATTGTTGTCTTTAATGAAAACATCGAAGACGAAGGCATTAAAATTTCCGGCACTTATTCCTATGAAATTTATGAGCACATCTTATCGGAACTTGTAGGAGATTCTATTACCAAACAAGATCCTCCAGAAGTAGAAAACTTATTAGACCAATTTATATCGCTATCTTCTAAAGAGATTGCTATATATTACAATATGCATGAGAAACAAGTAGAATATGAGATGAAAAAGAAATATCTTCAACGTGAAGTCGATCGTGTAGTAGTTGGAGGTATTACGAAGTGGAAATCATTAAAATAGGAAAAAGACCTTGTTCAACCTACCGTTGACAAGGTCTTTTTCTACTTACAAAGGGGATGGGAGAAATGTTCACGTTAAACAAAGGGGTGTATGTTTTATGTGAATTATTTCACATCCTTAATTTATCATGGTTGTCCGTACATTTCAATCGATGTGAAGGGTATTTCACAATATCGTCAAAATGAAAACCCTTTCTTGTAGAAAGGGTCTCTTTTTTACTGATTTGCAAGCAATTTTTCAAGCTCACTTAATTTTTCTTCAAATACTTTACATGCATCTTCAACAGCTTTTGAACTAGTCATATCTACTCCAGCAGCTTTTAATACTTCAATTGGATAATCTGATGATCCAGCTTTTAAGAAGTTATTGATATAACGATCGACTGCGGGTTGGCCTTCTTCAAGAATTTGCTTGCTCAGTGCAGTTGCAGCACTAAGGCCTGTCGCGTACTGGTAAACATAATAGTTGTAGTAGAAATGAGGAATTCTAGCCCATTCTAAGCCGATTTCTTCATCTACCACCATATCGTCTCCAAAATATTTCTTGTTAAGGGCATAATACTCTTCTGTCAGTTTCTCCGCTGTTAACGGAACGCCCTGTTGATCCAACTCATGGATAAGGTGCTCGAATTCAGCAAACATCGTTTGACGGAAGATTGTCCCACGGAATCCTTCCAACCAGTGGTTCAACAAGTAAATCTTTTTCTTCGGATCATCTATTGTCTTTAATAAGTAATCATTCAATAGTGCTTCATTAGTTGTAGAAGCCACTTCTGCCACAAAGATAGAATAATCTCCATATGCATAAGGTTGCTCTTGACGTGAGTAATAGGAATGCATGCTATGCCCAAACTCATGCGCAAGTGTGAACAGGTTATTCACGTTATTTTGCCAGTTCATCAAAATGTAAGGGTTCGTCCCATATGCACCTGATGAGTATGCACCAGACCGCTTTCCTTTTGTCTCTTCTACGTCCACCCAGCGATCTTTAAGACCTTGTTTGACGATAGACACATAGTCCTCACCAAGTGGCGCAAAACTCTCTACCATCGTTTGTGCGGCTTCTTCATAGCTGTACTCCATTTCAACTTCTTTTACAAGAGGTGCAAACAGGTCATACATATGCAACTCGTCTAACCCCATTACTTGCTTGCGAAGTTTTACATAGCGGTGCAACAAATGCACATTGTCATTGATTGTCGATACTAAATTGTCATAAACAGTCTCTGGAATATGATTACTTGCCATAGCAGCAGCGCGAGCATTTTTATAATTTCGAATAGACGCTTGAACGTTATCGCCTTTAATGTTGCCTGAAAGGATTGAAGCAAATGTATTTTTGAACTGGCCATAAGTGGCATACATCGCTTTAAACGCCTCTTCACGCACTCGTTGATCTTTACTTTCTAAAAAGCGCATGTAGCGACCATGTGTCAGTTGAACTTCCTTACCGTTTTCATCTTTGACCACTGGGAATTCGAGGTCTGCATTGTTTAGCTTCCCAAAAGTATCTGCCGAGGCAGCACTAACTTCTGCAAATTTTGAAACTAGCTCTTCTTGTTCTTTCGATAAAACATGTGGACGTTGCTTTGCAATTTCATCAAGTAGCTGTTTGTATAGCTGCAACTCTTCGTGTTCTTGCAAATACTGCGCCACTTTTTCATCGGACAATTCAAGAAGCTCAGGAACAAAATAAGAGAGTGCTGTCAATACTTTTACATATAGCGATTTAATACGGCTCTCCATAGCCTGTGATGAGTTGTTTGCTGTGTCCTCATCATGACGCATGTGCGCGTATGTGTAGAGGATGCGTAAGCGCATAGATAACTCGTCTCGATACGTAAGTGCATCGAATAGTTTATCTGCTCCATCACTAAGCGTCCCTTGGAAAGACGTAGCTTTTTCAGCCAAAGTAGATACTGCTTTATATTCGGCTTCCCACTCTTCGTTTGTTGCAAAAATATCTTCAAGTTTCCATGTTTTTTCAACAGGGACATCTTTTCTAAGTAAAACGTTTGATTCTGACATTTGCTGTTCCCTCCTTAGCATACTTTCCTATTTTCTCAATCTTTTGAACGTTTTGCAACTATCTGAAAACTATACCATTGCGAAATATAGCAGGTTTTACTGGATGATTTAGAAAATGGCCGGTGTGGCAAATGATTTGCTTTTAGAAAGGATGAATAGGTTTCTATTAATTGAAGATTCCTTGTCGTGTGCAACGTGTGATCAGATAAACTAAATAAAAAATCATCAGCTGTTCCCTCTCTACATGTCACTAAGAAATTGACATACGCAAACTGCCAGTAGATATCTGGTCCAAGTGAATGAGGAAGCATACATGGGAGACCAATATAAGTAGGGAAAGTTGCTTCTGTTTTTCTCCATTTGGTGATCAAGAAATGAAAACGTTTATCTTTTGAAAACGAAAATAAGAATGCCTCCCTTCTCATCTTTTCATAATTCTTTTTTAACAAATAGAGTACTTTTTGAGGTTTTGGTTGTATCACCTTTGGTTGACTAATATAAGAAAGCGGGGAATTCCCTTGGAGTTCTATCCGTTCACAAACAGCATAGTCTCCTGTATAGAATTCATACAAAATTAGTTGATGAAGTGTGGCGGTTTTTACACAAAGAAACGTTATCGATTTACTTCCATTTACTTCCATTCATGTGTGTAAAAATGCCGGCTTGAAGAAATTTTGAGAGTTTAACGTAGGAGAAATCTGTGAGGTTTTTGGGAAGAAAATCTGCGTGTAAAATCCATCGGCACTGATAGCCAAGCGAAAGATACCCTGCTGTGCGCAATTGTAATTGTTCAGCTGAGATTTTACTACACTGGAATTCAAAGATCATGGGGATTGGAGATTGTAGACAGACATCTGCTCGTTGAACAATTGTAGGGATGTAGAATTCAAGGTGGACGTCATGAAAATGGGTGCGTAATGCAGAATAAATAAGGGACTTACCTGTGAGGTGATTTTGAGTTTCACGTTGTGAAGCAGCACTGTTCGTGCATGATACATCATGTGCAAAGTGTGCGACTTTTACCGATCCTCTTTTTAATGTTAGGCGCTGCTCACACTCCGGGCAATAATACTCTCTCCTTGGTAGCTGATGAATAGCTTGTTGCGACATTTCATAAAGGCATATAATTGAGCCTTCTGAAGTGATTGCAGTAAACATAAATCCTCTCCTTTCATGTACTGCTCACACTATAGCACATCCAAAAGAAAAAACCTCCTAAAAAGGAGGTTAAAAGTGTTTGGATAGTTGCTTGAATACGTCTTCTTCTAAAATCGTTTTAGCATATTCTTCTAGAACATGAATTGTTACAGATGCAACTGAAGCATATTCGACTACAATGCTTTCAAGATTTAATTTGTATTCATCCACATCATCTTCATTGAAAGTTAATGCCAAATAGTAGTGCCCTTCATAGAAAAATAACTTTGAAGACAATAGTTCATCTTGTAAGCGTCTTGCTAGTGGGAGTAGATCATCAAATTCTGCGAATCGATAGAGTACGGATTGTCCCTTATCATAAAGCTCTTCATCAGAAAGTAAATCCTGATCAAATAGGTTTTCTGACTCACCCATCAATTTTGCAAGGGGTGCTGGATAATCTGCCGGTTTACCGTCTTGTGCAATATCTGGTTTTGTAACGACGACTTCAATACCTTTATCTACAGCATGTACTTGAATCCATAATGGACCTTCAAAATCAAAAGGATTGATTTCTTCAACTTCATCCATCATTTCCCAGAAAAGTTGTTCACTTTTCTCTCTGCTAAACCAAATCTCATCTGGGTTGAATCCACGTTCTTCAATGTCGATGTATGAAATGTAAATTTTCAAAGTAGTGTCATTAATACGTTCGTAATTCATTCTACACATCTCCTCTCTGGTTCAACCGCGTCCTGCTTATTTCTATTGTATGACGAATAGCTTTGAATTGAAAGTGTTCCGCTTGATGAAAAAGGTACAAAGAAGGAGTTGATCGACTAGCAATCAACTCCTTTCATCTTTGATTAGTTTACCATGCGTTGTGCTTCTAGCAACTGATAAGCACGCACTTTGCGTGGTAAAAATCGTCTGATTTCATCTTCATTATAGCCAACCTGTAAGCGTTTCTCATCGATAATAATTGGACGACGTAAAAGTCCAGGATGATCTTTGATCAACTCATAAAGGCGTTGAAGTGGTAAACTGTCCAAATCAACATTTAATTTTTGGAAGATTTTCGAACGTGTCGAAATAATTTCGTCTGTTCCATCCTCAGTCATTCGAAGAATCTCCTTAATCTCAGCTATCGTTAAAGGTTCGGAGAAAATATTGCGCTCTGTATATGGAATTTCATGTTCCTCCAACCATGCCTTTGCTTTGCGGCAAGACGTACAGCTTGGAGATGTATAGAGGGTCACCATCATCTGATTACACGCCCTTTCAGAAATTTATAAGTGTGTTACATTCTTTAAATTAGAATAACTCTAAATAACAACTTGTAGTTTTAGTATACATCAATTTTCTTTGATTTTAAACCCTAAATTTAAAATAATTTTATGTACTAATTGTGACTACACATAGTTACAAGGTGTAGTACTAGTTTACCCAGCATAAGCTAATTATAAACATAATTCGTCTTACTAAATTGAAAAAATCATTCTCATTTAGAGCTGATCCATTGAAAATTGCTGTTCTATATATAGTAGTACGCATAAATAACACAAAAGGTTGCATAAAATATAAAATATTTGATTGATAAATTTGAAAAACCAGCAGTTACTCTAGATAGTCTAGAGAACTACTGGCAATTGTTTACTCTTTTCGCATTACTATGGAGTGTAATCTACATTAGGTGTATACGAGTTACCTGCGTTCCATAATAGAAATTCATCAATTCCTGCCTCGTTCAATGCACGAATTTGATCTTCTACTTCCTGTTTGCCATACACTTTATAATTCCCTGCACCTAAATACGAAGCGGTGAAATCTTGGATCCACGGCCTTGAAGTCGGAGGATTTTCTAATTCCGCAAGTTTTGCATTTTCAACTTTCGCATACTCTTGCACTAAACGGTAAGGCTCTAAATCTGGTTTCGCAATACCAAAATACGATGTCCAGTGGCTTGGATAAATCATAGATGAAATAACATCCACGTTATCGGAGATTTTAGAGAAATTTTGACCGATTCCAGGTGCTTCCGGTAATGTTGCAGAATAACCAAATATATCTACTGAAACTTCTACATCATAAGGCTTCAGTTTCTCCCGTGCATATGCAACAAAGTCGGTTACTGCTTGTACCCTGCTCTGAACGTCATCTAAACCAGATGTAGCATAATCTCCTTGAGAATAGTTCAAACTTTCCCAACGATTCTCAAACCCCTCTGGAAAACGAACATAATCAAATTGAATTTCTTTATACCCCATCTCAGCAGCTTCAATCGCTATTTCCACATTATAATCCCATACTTCTTGTAAGAATGGGTTTACAAACGCTTCCCCACGGCGATTCTTCCATACAGACGAACCTTCTTGGAATGACCATTCCGGTTTACGTTCTGCAAGTTCCGTATCTTTGAATACTACTACTCGTGCAATCGGATAGATTTGCTTCTCTTCCATAATTTCAAGAACGCCTCTCATATCCTTCACAAACGGTTTTCCAATGTCGTAGGCAGCGAGTGGGCTATCTTCTTCTGGTATGTACGTTAAATTGCCAAAATCATCTTTGACATCAATCACCATCGCGTTAAGGTCTGTTGAGTCAAGAAGGTCAACAAGACGTGAAAAGCGTTCTCCACCTGCTGAGTGGCCTGTGACATAAATTCCTCGAACAGCATCTGGATAGTCAAAAGTTAAACCTGATGAAAATCGAAATAACGCAGAAGCTTCTAAAACTTCTTCATCAATCGTTGAATATGTAAATTGTTTTCCCATGAAAGGTTCTCTTTCATCCTCAGCAAACGTGGATGACGGTGCTAAAAGGCTAGTTGTTAATAGAACACTGGTCGCAAGAGCTATCATTCGATACGATCTCATGTATACATCTTCCTTTCTATGTTAAGTGTACCAATTGTTTTACTGTGTGAAAAGACTGAATATAGACATTGCATGACTGTTCGAAGTAAGCTATACTTTTGTCAAATAACTATGCGATGATGAAGAAGAGTACTTTAGATCCTAAACTTCAGAGAGGCTGTGGGTGGTGTGAGCAGCTGTTTAGACTAAACGAATGGGCTTCAGAGCTGATGTATAATCCGGTTCACCCCGTTAGCAGTGACAAAGCGACCATAGAATCTCTATGGTAATTTGGGTGGTACCGCGGATTTAAGCATCATTCGTCCCTATTTAGGGAGAATGGTGCTTTTATTTATGGAAAAAAAGGAGCGAATCAGTATGAAACGAATTTTTTCAGGAGTACAACCAACCGGAACTGTAACATTAGGGAATTACATCGGCGCGTTCCGACAGTTTATTGACTTGCAAAATGAATATGACTGTATCTTTTGCGTCGTTGACCAACATGCCATAACCGTACAACAAGATCCTAAAGAATTAAGAGACAATATACGCTCACTAGCTGCCCTTTATTTGGCTGTTGGACTTGACCCAGACAAAGTGACTTTATTTATTCAATCAGAGGTACCAGCGCACGCGCAAGCTGGTTGGATCATGCAATGCATCTCAAGCATCGGTGAACTTGAGCGCATGACACAATTTAAAGACAAGTCAGCAGGTAAAGAAGCTGTCTCTGCATCTTTGTTAACATACCCACCACTGATGGCAGCAGATATCTTATTGTATAAGACAGATATAGTTCCCGTTGGTGATGACCAAAAACAACACATCGAGTTGACACGGGATCTTGCAGAGAGATTCAATAAACGGTATAAAAAAGTGCTAAAATTACCTGAAATTCAGTTACCTAAACATGGTGCACGAATTAAATCACTACAAGAACCCACTCGGAAGATGAGTAAATCGGATGAAAATCAGAAAGCTACTATGCGGTTACTGGATACACCTAAGCAAATTGAGAAAAAGATTAAGAGTGCTGTAACAGATTCTGAAGGCAAAGTATATTATGACGTAGAAAACAAACCAGGAGTGTCAAACTTACTAGCAATTGAGGCATCTCTCTCTGGTACATCAATTGACCAGGTCGTAGAAAAGTATCAAGACAGCCAGTACGGAGAATTTAAAGCAGGTGTTGCGAAAGTAGTCATAGATCATCTTGCACCGATTCAAGAGCGCTACCACGCACTTATTGAGTCAACTGAACTTGATGAAATTTTAGATAAAGGTGCTGAAAAGGCTAATCGTATTGCTATCGCTACTCTTCGGGAGATGGAGAATGCGATGGGCTTAGGGCGAATGAGAGTATAAGTATAAATAGAAGACAACCGATAAGCAGCTTGAACTCAAGTGATAAAAAAATCATTTCGAGAACAAGCTGTTTTTTTAATCCTATCGTTATGTAATTTGTCATTAGAAGAAGCTGTGCAAGAAGAAATACCGCTATGAAATAACAACTACAAAACAGAAAAAACCACATAGTATTCCCCTTTCCTTTCACTATATGAAAAAAAGACCCTTTACAGAAGAATCTGTAAAGGGTCTTGGCGTGAATTATTTCACTGGAGCATCAGCAGTAAGTTCGATGTCGATTAAATCGAAATCTGTTTCATAGCTGAAGTCATAGTTTTTAACGCGATCGTTAATTGGAAGTAACTCATATCGGAACTGCATTGGGATTACAGCAGAAACTTCATGCATGTATTCTTGCCACTCACGGAATTTACTTGCACGGAAATCAGCATCAAGAGCTTCTACAGAGTCGATAGCTTGTAGTAAGCCTTCTAGCTCTTCAGACGTATAACGGCTGAAGTTGTAAACTGCAGTTTCAGAATATAATCCTGATGGAGATGGGTTTGTACCAGTACCCCATGCACCCATGAAGATATCGATTTCTGGATCGTCAGCTTGTACTTTGTCGTAGAATGTGTTGAACTCGATTAGACGACCAGTTGCAAGTTGCACATCAAGACCAACTTCTTGCCAGTTTTGTAGGTAGTAGTTGATTACTTGTTCTTGAGTCTCGTCACCAGACATAGCTGCTAACATGATTTCAAGTTTTTCACCGTTTGGATCTTCACGTAGTCCGTCGCCGTCTACGTCTTCGTAACCAGCGTCATCAAGAATTTGGTTCGCCATTTCTGGGTCATACACGTATCCTTCAAGTGATGGATCGTGGAATGAAGCAAATACTGGTGGAATTAGAGAATTCGCACGCTCACGAAGACCGAAGTAGAATACTTCAGATACTTGTTCGATATCTAATGCGTAACCCATAGCTTTACGAAGCTCTATGTCACCCATTTTTGAACCTTCAATATCAGTTTCAACTAAGTTTGTATCGTAGTTGAATTTCCCAAGCTTGAAACCAAGGTACGAGTAGTAAAGTTCTTCACGACCAAGAAGAGTAATGTTTTCAAGGTCTTTTACATTTTCATAAGCACTTGTTGGGAATGACATAGCTAAGTCATACTCACCAGTCTCCATTGCTTTTGCAGCAGATGCTGATGGTACAGTTTGGATGACAACGCCATCTAACTTCGCTTCGCCAGCCCAGTAATTTTCGTTACGGACGAATGATACAGACTCACCAGGTACGATGCGATCAAATTTGAATGCACCAAGTGTAACTGGGTTTACGCGAACTGCTTCAGACTCTAAAAGCTCTGCTACAGGAATATCACCAACGATGTGGCTTGGCTCTGCGTATGTCCAAAGACCATCTCCACCTGAGTAGATAGCTGGAGATACTTTGTTGAATTGAATTTCTACAGTTTTCTCGTCAACGATTGTAATACCAGAGATTGTATCAGCTTCACCAGCATTGTACTCAACAGCACCTACGATATTTTGGAAATCAGCATCGTAACGTACACCAGCATAATCTGGGTGACCGATGATCAAGTATGGTTGCACGATGTCTTCAGCTTTTAACGGTTCGCCATCAGACCATAATGTATCTTGATTGATTGTGATTGTTGCTTTGTTGTTGTCTCCATCAACTTCGATAGAAGCAATTCCATCGTTTGTCAATAAGAAGTCACCATCAGTTTTGAAAAGTGAGTTACTTGACCAAGAAAGAATATCTGCATCATATGCATCTTCATATAATGTATAAGAGAAGATTCCTTGGAATGGTGAATCATTTACTAATGCAACCTTTAAAGTACCACCTTCAATTGCGTCACCTTCGTTTTCAAGTACAGTTGGGAATAAATCTTCAGTAGATTCTGCGCCCTCTTCAGTGCCTTCTTCAGTACCTTCTTCAGAAGTACCTGGCTCTTCGCTTGGAGTTGCTTCTTCTTCGTTGTTACATGCTGCTAAGAACAACATGAATGCAACTAGCAACGCAAGTATAGCTAAAAGCTTCTTATTCATTCGTTTTCCTCCTTTTTATACTCTCTTTTTATATCAAACGATGTACGTTTAATATCACCCTAAGCGCTGACGCGCATCTGCCGAACGGCGTATTGCCTGTCCAACATAGTTAATTGCCAACATTAGTAATAAAATTAATAATGAAGCTGGCAACCAGTTCCACCATGCATTTTCTAAAATAAATGGATCATTAGCATACGCAACGAGCGTCCCAAGAGATGGTGTTGATGGTGGCAACCCAAATCCTAGATACGATAATCCTGTCTCAAGACCAACATTTCCAGCAAAGTTTAACGTCATTTCAACAATTAGAATGGACGATAAGTTCGGCATCATTTCTTTAAAAATAATGACAGAGTCACTTGTTCCCATTGTTTTAGAGGCGTTGATATAATCGCGGCGACTTTCTGTTAAAGCTTTACTACGTACGAGACGTGCAGTTCCTACCCACAAGAAGACACTCATGATTAGAACGAAAGTTACTACTGTATATTTTGGAACGATAGAAATGAATACAATAATGATCATCAATGATGGAATCGTAATGAAGAAATCAATGATTCGCATGAAGATGTTATCAATCCATCCACCGAAATACCCTGTGATTAAACCAATTGCTATACCAACAATACCAGTAATCAAAGTTACTGAGATGGCAATTGTAATCGAATTACGCGCTCCAATAATGAGTTGGCCTAATATATCTCGGCCTCCTTTATCTGCGCCTAGCCAAAAGTCACTACCTGGTGGTGCCATTTGATCTCGTAAACTGATTCGCATCAACTGCGTTTGATCAATCATAAATGACCAAATATAAATTGTAGTAATCAAAACAATTAAGAAAATCAATGATGTCATTGCTAGTTTATCTTTAGAAAACTCACGCCAGATTACTTGAAATCCAGTAGGTGGCGCGGCTGCAGGTGTTTTTTTCTCTACATCAATAGTCTGTTTTTCAGCCATCGTTCGAATCCTCCTTTTCCATTATGTTTGTCAATCAATCCGGATACGTGGGTCAACAATACTCATGATGATATCGGATAGTAGACTTCCCAATAATGTTAAGAATCCGAAAAGCAATACCAGTGTTGTAATTACACTATAGTCACGACCGTTGATTGCCTGTACAAACAATTGGCCCATTCCTTGGTAACCGAAAATCGTTTCAATGAAGATCGATCCACCTAAAAGGTTTGTTATTGTAAATCCAAGGAATGCTGCGATTGGTAACAATGAGTTACGGAAGATGTGTCGTGAATAAACTTTATTATTTGGAATACCTTTTGCTCGCGCAGTGCGAACATAATCCATTGTTTTGGAGTCAATGATTTCCGTACGTAGATACTGAATGACACCCGTTGTTCCTAATACTGCGAAGACCATCGCTGGTAACAGTAAGTGATAAATCTTACTTAGTACATATCCAAAGGTTCCAGGGTCAGCACCTATACTAACTGTACCACTTGTCGGGAACCAACCTAGTTCGTATCCGAAGAAGAATACTGAGATTAAACCGAGTACAAATGTTGGAATCGCATAAACGATAAAGCTGTAGAATACGATTGATTTATCAAGAATAGTATCTTGATAGCGCCCCGCCAGTACCCCTAGAGGAATAGCTAATAGATACAATAGGCCAACACTCACTAACGATAACCAGAACGTATTAAGTGCTCGTGCACCAATCAGTGTTGAAACTGGTTGGTTAAACGTATAAGAACGCCCAAAGTCTCCTTGGAAGGCATTCCCCATCCAATTAATATATTGGATGTACCACGGATCATAAAAACCAGCCGCTTGGCGCAGTTGCTCAACACGAGCCGGATCTGTTTCAGGTGTGATCAAACCAGTAAAGGGATCACCAGGCATGAATTTTGCCATGATGAAGATTAATAAACTTAGTACAAACAACTGAGGAATCATGACGAGAAATCGTCGTACTACCGTTTTCCACATAGTTAGTTGCCCCCCTGTTCTGCTGCTGTCATCGCCACTTGGTGCGTGTCAGAGATTGGGCGTAAATCAAATACTCGACCATTTTCATCGAAATATTTTTTGTTTTCTGTATGATAGTTCGCTTCCACACGTTGGCGCTCAATTTTACGCTCATCGCGTGTAGAAGGATCAATGTTTGGAATTGCAGATAATAAACGTTTCGTATAGATGTGTTGTGGGTCCCCGTATATTTCATCACGAGTTCCTGTTTCTACGAATCGACCTTTATACATGATGTTGATTTCGTCACACATATGTTTAACGACACCAAGGTCGTGAGAGATAAACAAATAAGTAAGACCTAGTTCTTGTTGGATATCTTTCATGAAGTTCAGTACTTGCGCTTGAACAGAGAGGTCAAGTGCTGATACTGGCTCATCTGCAATAATTAATTTAGGGTTTGTCGCAATTGCACGGGCAATTCCGATACGTTGCTTCTGACCACCTGAGAATTCATGTGGGTACTTCAACTTCACATCTTCAGGCATCCCGACGATAGCAAGCAGTTCGTTAATACGACGACGTTCCTCATCAGGCGATAATTTTAAGAAGTTACGAATTGGTTCAGCTAAAATTTCTGATACACGTTTACGTGGATTTAAGCTAGAATGTGCATCTTGGAAAATCATTTGAATGTCACGATTGTAGGCAGAATTACGTTGTCTGCGAGAGTTCGTTACATCTTTACCTTCATAGATGATTTTTCCAGAAGTAATTTTTTCTAATCCGATAATAGACTTTCCAGTTGTGGATTTCCCACAGCCCGATTCGCCTACTAGACCATATGTCTTGCCTTGTTCAAATTCCATGTTAATGCCGTCAACAGCAAGAACGTGATCTTGAATGGTGTTAAAGAATCCTCCGCGAATCGGATAGTGTACACGAAGGTCTTGTATCTGCATGAAACTCATTCGATGATACCTCCCATTTCCTCTTCACTCTGGAAGTAAAAATGTTGCCAGCAGGTACATCTCACAAAGTGTCCTGGTGCAATCTCATGAAGCTTTGGATCTGCTTCGTGTGCTTCGGCTGGAATCCACGGGATACGTGGAGCAAAACGACAGCCTTCACGCGGTAAGTTAATTAGAGAAGGGACAAGTCCTTGAATGACTTGCAGTCTATCTTCTGTACTGTGCGCTTGTGGTATTGAGTTTAATAAAGAACGTGTATATGGATGCTTTGGATTATTGAACAATTCATTTACTGGTGCTTCTTCAATTACTTGACCTGCATACATAACCGCTACACGGTGAGCGACTTCAGCTACTACACCAAGGTCATGTGTGATCAAGATAATACCAGCGCCAGTTTCTTTCTGTAATTCAATCAAAAGATCTAGAATCTGTGCTTGTATCGTTACGTCTAATGCAGTTGTAGGCTCATCCGCAATAATAATAGATGGCTTACATGCGATTGCGATTGCGATAATAACACGTTGACGCATACCACCAGACAACTGGTGTGGGAATTGACGAGCAGTACGAGTAGGATTTGGAATTCCAACTTGTGCAAGCAATTCAAGTACGCGTGCTTTGCGTTGTTCTTGCGTTAAATCCGTGTGGTAAATCAAGCTTTCTTCGATTTGATCCCCGATTCGCATTAACGGATTCAATGCTGAAAGCGGATCTTGGAAAATCATGCCGATATCATTTCCACGAACTTTGTTCATTTTTTCATCTGAAAGAGCGGCTAAGTTTAAGTCTTTAAATTTAATTTCACCGATTACACGGGTCTTGTTGGAGTTATGTAGTCCAATGATTGAAGTGGCAAGTGTGCTTTTCCCACATCCTGACTCTCCTACAATTGCAAGAATTTCATTTTTACGAAGTGTTAGGGAAACTCCATCCACTGCGTTGTAATATTTATCCTTGATGCTGAAGCCCGTATGTAAATCTGAGATGGTTAATAGTTCTGATGCGTTATTCAACCTACTGCTCCTCTCAAGTTTCACTAAGATGTTTTTACTAAGTTGATATTTCAAAGTTTCTATTTTTCAGTTAATTGTTCACCTAGATGTAAATTCTATTACAGAATTATTACAGTGACAATAAGTTTTTTGGCTCATTTCATAATTTCGAGCATTCTAGTTATTTAGAAAACTTTGTAAACCTTAGAGAGACAAGGGTTTGCGCAAAATACAATATTGGGAAAATTTTTTTAAGAAATGAGTAATGATTCATTCCATATGCGCCTTATGGCATAGTGTAATGATTTAGCGCTACAACTCACTAAAGTATTGTAGAATTAAACAAAGCTGCTGATAAATTATCAGCAGCTTTTATTATTTCGCAATATAATTAATATTTTTTCAAAACTAAACTTGCATTGTGACCACCAAATCCAAGTGAATTTGAAATGGCTGCATAAACTGTTTTCTCACGTGCTTCATTTGGGATATAATCCAAATCTAATTCAGGATCTGGAGATTGTAAATTTATTGTAGGAGGAAGAATTCCTTCTTTGAGAGCTAACGCCGTAAAAATCGCTTCCACCCCTCCTGCTGCACCTAATAAATGACCAGTCATTGATTTTGTAGAGCTTATTGCTAGCTTATGCGCATGGTGACCAAATACAGATTTGATAGCTTGTGTTTCAAATAAGTCATTGTAAGGCGTGCTTGTACCATGTGCATTAATGTACCCTACTTCATCAAGAGACACCTGCGCATCATTTATCGCTTGTTTCATTGCTCTAGCGGCACCCTCGCCTTCAGGTGCTGGAGCTGTAATGTGATGTGCATCTCCAGTTGAGCCGTACCCAGCAACTTCAGCATAAATCTTTGCTCCACGTGCAAGTGCATGCTCTAATTCTTCTAAAATGACTATTCCTGCACCTTCTCCGATAACAAAACCGTCACGGTTCGAATCAAATGGACGTGAAGCTGTAGAAGGGTCTGGATTCGTAGTCAGAGCGGTATTTGCACAGAATCCTGCCACTGCCATATTGGTGATAGGTGCCTCTGCTCCACCTGTAATCATAATGTCCGCATCTCCACGCTGGATAACTTTAAACGCATCTCCTATAGAGTTTGTTCCAGACGCACAAGCTGTCACAGAACAGGAATTGATTCCTTTTGCACCAAAATAAATTGACACTTGACCTGAAGCCATATCCGGGATCATCATCGGTACGAAAAACGGACTTACACGTCGAACACCTTTGTCTAAAAACGTCCGGAATTGACTTTCATATGTTTCCATCCCACCGATTCCAGAGCCGATCCAGACACCTGTTCGTAGCCCAGTACTTTCATCTAGCTCCAAATTTGCATCTCTCATTGCTTCTATAGAAGCGGCAAGTGCATAATGTGTGAAGCGGTCCATCTTGCGAGCTTCTTTCTTTTCAATAAAGTCTTCTATAGAGAAGCCTTTTACCTCTGCAGCTACTTTTGCAGGAAATTGATCTGCATCTAGTCGTGTAAGTGGTCCGACTCCAGATCTACCAGCCTTAATCCCTTCCCACGTTTCAACTGCTGTATTTCCAAGAGGCGTCACGGCACCTATTCCTGTAATTACTACTCGTCTACCCAATTCAATCCCTCATTTCAAGTTATTTTCCCCAACGCAATGCAATGGCGCCCCAAGTTAAACCGCCACCAAAACCTACCATGACGACGACATCTCCATCTTTGATTTTGCCTTGTTTTAGTTCATAGTCAAGCGATAGAGGTATGGAAGCCGCAGAAGTGTTTCCATACAAATGAATAGTTTTGGACATCTTCTCTTCCGGTAAATCTAATCGTTCTCGAGCAGCTTCCATAATACGAATGTTTGCTTGGTGTGGAATCAAGAAATCAACATCCTCTTTTGTGAGTCCTGCTTTCTCAATCACATTGACTGCTGACTCACCCATTTGACGAACTGCAAATTTAAATACTTCACGTCCGTTCATTTGAATATGGTCACCTTGTTGAGATAAATGTTTGCCTCCACTTCCATCCGAACCAAGTTCGAATGATAAAACTCCGTTCCCTTCTGTAACTGGCCCAAGGACGACCGCTCCAGCCCCATCTCCAAACAGAACTGCTGTCGTGCGATCTTCCCAATTTATAATCTTAGATAGCTTTTCAACGCCTACAATCAAAACATGTTTATAGACATTTGTTTGAATGAACTGAGAACCTGTAATTAATGCATACATAAATCCAGCACAAGCAGCTGACACATCCATGGAAGCAGCCTTTGTAGCACCTAGTCGGTGTTGTAACATGTTTGCAACCGTTGGAAATGGCTGATCAGGAGTTACTGTAGCCACTAAAATTAAATCAATGTCTGTAGCTTCGACTTGGGCGTTCTGTAATGCTTTCCGTGCTGCTTCATATGCAATATCCGAAGTATCTTGTGACTCATCTGCCAGATGTCGTGCCTCTATTCCTGTCCGTGATTTGATCCATTCGTCTGACGTTTCCATTCGTTCGGCCAAGTCATCATTTGTGACTCGGTTTTCTGGAACGTAGGATCCAATTCCCCATATGCCTACACCCATTTTGTCATCCTCTTTTCTTTACTATCTATTATTAGCACCTGGTCATAATCATATCGAAATCGTGAACATTTATCAACACTCTGCTGATGTTTAGGATGTTTTTTAGGTTTTTCATACATTCGGGAAATAATTTGTGGTATGATTCAAGAAGAAAATTGACTGAGGTGACGACTATGCAATACGTAACAGTTCTCTTTTGGTCACTAATTTTAGTGACAATGTTAAATTATGTAGTAAGCGCTGTAATTAATGTAGACTTCGTTTTGTCGAATGGTCTTATTATGGGTGTTGTCATGGCAGTAGCTATCATTTTAATTGATGCTTTGCTTCCGAAGATGCCTAAAAATGCTCATCATTAATTGGTGATGTGGTTAGAAAATAAAAACAGTATTTTCTCTTGGTTTTAATCAGGAGAAGATACTGTTTTTTTATCTCTTATATTAGAGCTTAGAATGATCGTTCAATGAGCGTGCAGGGGGAGCGTTCCGCGGGCGCGGGCTGAGCCAAGGTCTCAGCTTCCGCTTTTAATCCCGCTGGAGTCACCCCTACACTCTTTAGTTGAATTGTAGACTTACACTAAATCTGAAAATCAGTTCTTCATTCACAATTTTAAACAGAAAGTTGAAGCTGACCATCTTCAATTGACAGTTTGATTGTTTGGCCTGGTACTACTTCTGCACGGATGAGCTGTTTGGCTACTTGAGTCTCTATATTGCGCTGTATAAATCGTTTCAGTGGTCTTGCCCCGTACGCAGCATCTACCCCTTGTTCAACAATCCACTTATAAACAGAATCATCGACTTCCAGCTCAATTTCTTGTTGATGGAGTTTTACAGCGAGTTCTTTCATATATTTAGCTGCAATTTTCTCAAAGTGCTCATTGCCAAGAGCATGGAACATCACAATATCATCCATCCGATTTAACAGTTCCGGTTTAAAGTGTTGGCGAAGTGCTTGCATGACCAAATCGTGATGATGTTGATCCACATCGGTTTTTGTTTCAATTAAATAAGAGGAACCAATGTTCGACGTCAAGATAACAATTGTGTTCGAAAAATCGACGAGACGTCCTTGGCTATCGGTGATACGGCCATCGTCTAAAATCTGGAGTAGAATATTCGCTACATCAGGATGAGCTTTTTCTATTTCGTCAAGTAACACGACGGAATAAGGATTTCTTCGAACAGCTTCTGTTAACTGCCCCCCTTCTTCGTATCCGATATAGCCAGGAGGCGCTCCCACTAATCTTGATACGCTATGCTTCTCCATATACTCTGACATGTCAATTCGAATGAAATGTTGTTCCGAATCAAATAATTGTGCAGCGAGCGTTTTGGCTAACTCTGTCTTTCCAACGCCAGTTGGCCCTAAGAACAAGAAAGATCCAATTGGTTTGTGCGCATCTTTAATTCCTGCACGCGCACGGAGAACAGATTCTGAAACGTACTGAATGGCTTGTTCCTGCCCTACAACGCGTTCAGCTAAGATTTCTTCTAACCGTAATAACTTCTCGCGTTCTCCTTCGACAAGTTTTGTGACGGGGATTCCTGTCCATCTTGCTACAATTGAAGCAATTTCTTCTTCGGTTACTTCTTCACGTAGTATGCGTCCTTCAACTGGAGTAGCTTGTTCAAGTGCCGCTACTTCTTTTTCAGCTTCTGGAATTTTCCCATGACGCAGTTCCGCGGCCTTTGTTAGATCGTATGCCGATTCTGCCTCCTCAAGCTCCCTACGCAAGCGGTCCAATGCCTCTCTTTTGCCTTGAACTGCTTTTAATTCTGCCTTTTCGCTTTCCCACTGATTTCTCATTTCCGATGAAGAGGATTCAAGTGCATTTAATTCTTGGCGTAAATTCTGTAGTCTCTTTTGGCTAGCGACATCTTTTTCTTTCATCAATGCTTGTTCTTCAATTTGAAGTTGCATGATTTTACGCGTCACTTCATCGAGTTCTTGTGGCATTGAATCAATTTCTGTTCGAATCATTGCACAGGCTTCGTCAATTAAATCAATCGCTTTATCTGGCATGAAGCGATCCGTAATATAACGATTCGATAACTCTGCAGCTGCTACAATCGCACGATCATGAATGCGCACACCATGATGCAGTTCAAAACGTTCTTTTAACCCACGAAGAATAGAGATGGCATCTTCCACAGTTGGCTCTTTCACTAGAACTTGCTGGAATCTACGCTCTAATGCAGGATCTTTTTCAATGTAAAGTCTGTACTCATCTAGCGTTGTTGCTCCTATACAGTGAAGCTCCCCTCTAGCAAGCATGGGCTTTAACATGTTCCCTGCATCCATCGCACCGTCTGTCTTGCCAGCCCCGACTATCGTATGGAGTTCGTCGATAAAAAGTAAAATAGAGCCTTCGCTATCTTTAACTTGTTTTAAGACAGACTTTAAGCGTTCTTCAAATTCACCTCGGTACTTTGCACCAGCAATTAATGCAGACATGTCGAGTTCATAGATTTCTTTGTCCTTCAATCCTTCAGGTACATCTTTTTTAACAATTCGTTGGGCAAGTCCTTCTACAATCGCTGTTTTCCCTACTCCTGGTTCCCCTATGAGAACTGGATTGTTTTTTGTTTTCCGAGAAAGAATTCGAATCACGTTCCGAATTTCTTGATCGCGGCCAATCACTGGATCCATTTTTCCTTCCTTGGCGTAGCTGACCAAGTTTCTTCCAAACTGCTCTAAAGGTGTTTTGTCATCTGACGGCATTTGATTCATTTGCATCGTAAGTTCCTCCTGACTTTGACCTTCTTTGACTAATTTGATTATACAAACTGATTCGACACCTTGTAAAGTAAAATGCTGTAAACAAAAAAACTCGACAACTGTCGAGTTTTGAGTAATTTAGCGAATGCCTAATGCAATTTTAGCGTAGCGTGACATGTGATCACGTGACCAGGGTGGATTGAACGTAATATTTACATCTGTTTCTTTTACCTCAGGTAACTGACCAAGAGCAGTTTTAACCTGATCAACAATCATCGGCCCCATCGGACAGCCAATTGACGTCAACGTCATCGTTACTACAGCCAATCCTTCTTCAGACAAGTCAACATCGTATACTAAACCAAGGTTGACGATATCAATTCCAAGCTCCGGATCGATGACTTCTTCAAGAGCACTCATCATACTATCTTTCATATCTTGATCCATTTTAATTCCCACCTTTCCGTTACTTGTAGTGTATCAAATGAACTTTACAATTGCCACCTTTGACGCTGTTTCGTGAGAAGAGTACACTAGTGTGTAGGGAGAGGTGAAAGTATGGAAAAACATTTGATCATACTAGATCTGGATGGAACACTATTAACAGATGAGAAAGTGATTTCACCACGCACAAAAGAAACACTTAGAAAAGCAAAAGAAGCTGGGCACGAAATTATGATTGCGACGGGGCGCCCATTCCGTGCAACAGGTATGTATTATAAAGAGCTTGGTTTGACTACACCGGTTGTAAACTTCAACGGAGCGTATGTCCATCACCCACTATCTTCTAGCTGGCAAACACGACACGAACCAATCAATTTAAAAGTTGTCAAAGAGGTCGTTGATGCGGTTGAGGATTACGAAGTGAAAAACTTGCTAGCAGAAGTATTAGATGATGTGTATTTGCATCAACATGATGAAAAAATCATGAATGCATTTGCATGGGGAGACCCGAAGTTTACGACGGGTGACCTACGTAAATACCTGACGCAAGATCCAACAAGTATGCTGATTCATGCAGATGAGCAACATGTTGAATCGATTCGAAAACACCTTCGTGACGTTCATGCAGAAGTGATCGACCACAGACGCTGGGGCGCACCTTGGCATGTTATTGAAATCGTCAAAAGTGGGTTGAATAAGGCTGTAGGCATTCAACCTGTGGCTGAACACTTAAATATTCCAAAGAGCCGTATTATTGCTTTTGGAGATGAAGACAATGATTTGGAAATGATTGAGTACGCTGGAACTGGTGTTGCAATGGGCAATGCCATCAATCCTTTAAAATCAATTGCAAATGAAATCATCGGCACAAACAATGAAGATGGTATAGGGATTTATTTAGAAGAGCGTTTGAGTTTAAAACTACATGTATAGGAGGAATACAATGAAAATTTACGCGGATAGTGCTACTGATCTTCCTTTAGCCTACTTCCAACAAGCGGACGTGGACTTGTTCCCACTCCGTGTACATATCGAAGGAAACGATTATGAAGATATCCTAGGAATCCAAGCAAAAGAAGTGTATGACAAAATTCGTGAGGGCCACCAACCTAAAACCTCTCAAGTGTCCCCTGAAACGTTTTTACAAGAGTTTGAATCGTTAGCAAAGCGTGGAGAACAAGGAGTCTATGTTGCATTCTCATCTGAACTATCTGGAACGTATAATACTGCGGTAATGATGCGTGATCAAGTGCAAGAGAGTTATCCTGACTTCCAATTTGCTGTTGTCGATTCAAAATGTGCTTCACTTGGCTATGGAATGCTTGTTAAAAAAGCTGTCACTCTTCGTGAAAGAGGGCTTTCTGTTTCAGAAATCGAACAGCAACTTCTTGACACAATTTCAACAATCGAGCACTTCTTTACAGTAGAAGATTTAGATTATATGGCACGTGGAGGACGCGTTTCTAAGACGAGCGCATTTGTAGGGGGGCTATTAAACATCAAGCCTGTCCTACATGTCGAAGATGGAAAGTTGATTCCGATTGAGAAGATTCGCGGTCGCAAAAAAGTAATCAAACGACTCGGGGAGTTAGTCGGTGAAAACGGAAGTGAGTTAGCAAAGCAAACCGTGCATATCTCACACGGTGACGATGAAACTGCTGCCAATGAATTAAAATCACTGCTTGAAGAAACATACGGAGTAAAAGATTTTGAGATTCAGATGATTGGCTCCGCTATCGGTGCCCATGTTGGACCGGGTGCTTTATCTGTATTCTTCTACAATAAATTGACGTAAAAAAACCGGAGGGCCAAAGTGGCTCTCCGGTTTTTTAGTTCTGTTGTGCACGTTTTTGCTTCCCTTTTCTCCAAACAAGGTAAATAAAACCTAAGAACAAAGCATAAGCAATTGCCATAGCAATAATATAAGCCGTATTTAACCCTGAATTTTCTTTCACATGGTAGAGTTCAACTAATTCACGGTCAATCGTCAAGCGATACTCTCCATTATCTGCTTGACGCACCACGTCACGCCCAAATAGACCACGCAACTCCTTATCGACTCCCACAATTTCTTCTGAAGCAGCAAATGTTTTCGTGCCACTCGTATTATTGATGACTACGATAAAAGCCTCATTCTCTGTAGAGCGCTTAAAAACTAAGTATCCATCCTCTTCTTGCAACAATTCGAAATCACCACGCTGAAGGGCTTCCGATTGGTTGCGAATGGTTTGTAAGTCCTCGATAAATAGCATGATATCTTCATCAACACGGAAGTTCATGATTTGGTGACTAGATTCTTGTGAATCACCGTTCATGGCAATTTCTGTTCCATATGTCATTACAGGTACTCCTGGCAATGTAAGAAGCGCTCCCATAGCTACCATAATACGTGTAGGGGGGAACATGTTTTCTTCAGTACTGAAGTAAGTAAAGCGTTCCGTTACTAAAGTATCCAATGTTAGTATGTCTGATTCAGTAAAATTGATCAGGCCACTCATCGGTTGGTCGACTGTTTTGAACGCTTGTTGAAATGCAGTAGTCGTATCAGATGAATAGTTTGCATCGAGTTCGAGATCAGTTTCTTCTAAACTGATGACATCACGTTCATCTGTATTGATTGCAGCGACAAATTGTTCAACTTCCGGTGTGATGGTTGCAGGGATGTTTGTCAGTTTCACCCCGTCAATAGGGAACCTTTCAACAAACGCTTGCATCTCTTGAAGGTTTTCAGGCGTTGCATCACCAATGGGTAAGTCGATCATAAGCTTCATATCTTTTGCGTGTAATTCGTCTAGTAAATCTACAAATTCTTCTTCTGTTCCGTATCGAGACTCGATTGAAGAATAGCTACTAATCTCAGAGCCATCATACTTTTCGGTTTCAAAGATGGGACCTATAGATATGTAGGTAAATCCCATGTCTTGAATGTGTGCGAGACGATCACGAATTCCGAGAAAATCTCCCCCCGCAAACGCTTGCGGGTCTTGTGTATTGACGTCTATGTCGTTGTTAGACGTTTGGTTAAAGTAGCGGTCAACGAGTAAGTCATAGATACTTTCCTGTTGCAATGAAGCAAATGCAGGTGTAGGTATGCTTAGCAGTAAGACGGCTACTACTAGTAATGGTATGCGTTTCATTCGGCTACTTCCTCCTTCATCTTTCTTTATTGTACCAGAGCAAAAGAGAAATTCACCTGCTACAATCTGAAGATTATGTGACCAACAAAAAACCACCCGACCGAAGTCGAGTGGTGAAATGGATTACGCTAAGAAATTGAATCCCATTGGAAGCTTGAATCCTAAGAATAGAGCTACGAATAAGAACACAAGCATCAATACAACAAATAATGTAGATGGCTGGCCCTTTTTCTTTTTCACAAGCGCCATCTCCATCATACCGATGACCAACACGCCTGCTAAAAATTTAAACCCGTACAGCATGCCCATTCCAAAGCCCATACCCTCAATGAAAAGAGCAAGTCCTGTAAGAATTACTAAAATATAATCTACACGTAAAATCATATGTACGATTTTCGTGTTCTTTGCAGCTGCTGGCATGAGGTAAGCGATGAAGAAAAGAGCAATTGCCAACACCCAAGTCGTGATGTGTAAATGAATTGATGCTAAAAAGTCCATGTCGTTCCTCCTAATTATTCAATATGTGTGACGAGCGTACCGATACCTTCTACGGAAACTTTAACCATATCACCAGACGCTAAAAACTTTGGTGGATCGAATCCTTTTCCAACACCTGCAGGAGTTCCTGTTAAAATAATATCTCCAGGTTCGAGCTCCACAACCGCGCTCAATTTTGAAACAATTTGTTCAATCGAGTAGACCATAGTCGATGTTTTTCCATTTTGACGAATTTCATCGTTTACTTTCGTCACAATTGTCAGTTCATGTGGGTTTGGAAGTTCATCTTTTGTCACTACGTAAGGACCCAGTGGACAGCTTCCTGCAAGACTTTTCCCTAAGAAATATTGTTGGTGATTCTTTTGAAGGTCACGTGCGGTAATATCGTTGCCGATTGTATAACCAAAGATTGCATCAAAGGCCATACGTTCTGGAATGGACTTCCCACCTTTTCCGATGACAATGGCAAGTTCCCCTTCATAATCTAACTGACTCGTCACGTCAGTGTGTAGAGAAATTGTTGCCTCATCTCCGACAATAGCTGTTGGAGATTTTGTGAAAACTACAAAATCAATCGCCTCTCCACCCATTTCTTTTGCATGATCTGCATAGTTTTTACCGATAGCAAAAATGTTTTTAGGTGTTCGTGGAATCGGCGACAACCATTCAATATCCGTAAACTCATGCTTGAATGTACCTGCTTCGTCACTTATCTCAGCTAGTTTTACTAACTTATTGATTTGCTCGACGAAGTCCATGCCCGTTGCCGTTCCCTCTGCAAGAGTAGCAGGAAAATCTGTAAATTTACCAAAGTGCTCATTGATCTTTTGAACATCCCATACGGCTTCTTGCTTTTTCACTTTCGGTCCAAACTTCTCATGCTGTTGATAGCGATAGGATAATAGTTTCATAAGACAGCTCCTTTTCCCTTTAACTACAGTCTATTATAGTTCGACTAAAATTTCATCTATTTGTTGCGTGGGTACGTCAAAGTCCGCCAAATTTTCTCCAGCGGCCCTTGTTTTGCACGTGACAACCAAAGTTCTGCAAAAATCACACAGAGTGCATAGATACCAAGAGCAATCCACGTACCTGCTACTACGTCTACCTGTCCATAGAAACCAAGCCCATACGAATAGAAGAATGTTGTGGCAAGAATTGACATTAAAATATAGATAGATAGAGACATGCGTCCCGCCGTTTCAAACGGTCGGAAAGCTATAAATGATGTGAACTTAGCAGCCAGTGCCAAAAACAGAAATGCGTATCCAATCGCTTGTATGGGTCCTCCAAATGAATCTTGAATCATTGCTGTCAAGATATTGCCTTCTGTAAAATACGGCACCCATTTCGTAACGGTACCTACTGTGGCAATACTCACCCCAATTAGGATACTTCTCACCGGATTGACACGAATAAAGCCTATCAGATTCCCTTTAGCTGCTGCAGACCCAAGCATCATCAACGGAAGAATCGTAAAGAGCATCCACAATAAGAACAATCCACCTTGATTCATAAACATCCAGTCCGCTAAGCGCTGCGAGAAAGCTTCTGCATAGTTTCCTGAACCATAAGCCAGAATGGACGCCTCAATCCCTTGCACCGAGTTATACATTGCTAGTGCATTCGCATCAAGACGTGTCACTAAGAACAAAAGACCTGTGATTGCGATGTTCGGAATCATATAAAACAATAGAGCTAATCCAAACAACCATTTTGCAGACAGCCGTAACATAAATAACAAAACAAAACCACTTGCTGCATACGTAATTAATATATCCCCAGCCCATAACAAGAGGACATGAAGAATTCCAAATAACAGGAGCACGCCCATTCGTTTTAAACCGAATGAAACAAACTTGTCTTGCATTCGCTCAAATTGTAGAGCCAGACCGAACCCAAACAACATCGCAAAGAGTGGATAAAAACTGCCTTGTACCCATATATCAATCCACTGATACATCACTTTATCTTGGGGCACAGTGTACCAGTTAAATGGATCGAAATAGATATAGGGTGAATGGAAGAATAACATGTTCACGATGAGGATTCCCAATAAAGAAAACCCCCGTAACTGATCGATTTCTCGAAATCTTTCTTTAGATGTAACCGGTTGAAATTGCACGATTCTCATTCCTCCTAAATGTCGACTATCTCTCTATATGTGACGCTGTATATACGTTTAGAAGCTAGCTTGATTGCTAATATATCTTCTAAAGCATTGCCGTAAATCGTCATCTGCACAGAGTAACGATTCCGAAGTTCTTGTGCGATATTGTCTGGTTGATTTCTCAGTTCAACTAGCGCATCCGTTTTAAAATCAATCAAGTGCCAGTTGTCATTTTTATCTTGGAAGAACAGGTCAATGACCCCTTGGATGATTTGATGATTTCCCGCGTCATCTTGGTAGGCATAAGTAAACGGTTGCTCTCGGTAGTACTGTTTGGCAGCCAGCAACTCTTGCATCAACTCACTCTGCAAGAATGCATCAATATCTTTCACTCGTACAAGTTGTTTTTCTTCTTCCGTCAAGATTTCTCGTTGTACAAGTTCATTCAAGAAGTTTGGAATGTTTACGCTCTGAGAAATCGGAATATGTTGAAAAACACTATGATAAATCGTTCCACGAGAGGTAGCAGAAATACTAGATCCTCGTTCCATAAACGATGGAACTTCCCACTCTTCTTCTTGGAATGCACTTGGTGGACTTGCAAAAAAGTCTTCATTACTTGCTTCATAGAGCTGCACTCGTTTTAACTCACTAACTGTCTGTTTTGCCGCTTTTTTTGTAGCTACTTCAAACGGATAAGGTTCCAGATAGAAGTTTGGTAGAGACGCATTTTGCACACTCATTTGATCAAATTGCTTCACTTGTTCAAATTCCGCAACTTCTTTTTCTTCCATTATTTCGAGCTCGAAGTGAAATACTCCAGGCAACGGCTTGATTGCACTCGGTAAGAGACCGAGGAGCTGTTGAAACTCGGGAAGTCGCATCCAAGCTGGTCCTAACCAGTCCCAATAACTCTTGGCATTACTCCGCATGAATGGAGGGATAGGTGCAGTGGCAGGGACGTAACTTGCAGTGCCCCACTTCTCAACCGCTGCATCAACATCTGGAACAGTCAATACCATGAAAAGCTTCTCGCGTGCACGTGTCATTGCTACATACAAAATCCGCATTTCTTCCGCATTTGCCTGTAATTCTTTCGTTTCTTTTAATGCGTTATACGGCAAGGAATGGTAGGCAATTCGTAAATCAGGATCGATGGCTTTCACAGCAATTCCATAGTGTTGATCGAATAAGTAGTTTTCATTGAAATCCATTCGGTTGAAACCACGTGCCATTCCAGGTAAGAACACGTATGGGAATTCTAACCCTTTAGAGGCATGGATTGTCATAATTCGAACTACATTCTCCCGATCACTAATCGCCTTTGCCTCTCCCACATCATCTCCACGACTTCGAATTCGTTCGATAAAGCGAAGGAATCGAAAAACACCGCGGTATGATGTCTTTTCAAATTGCTCTGCTTGGTCAAGGAACAGATGGAGGTTAGATACACGCTGACTTCCGTTTGGCATTGTTGCCACTTGTTCAAGCAAATAAACATCTTGATAAATCGACCAGATCAAATCACTTAGTGGACCTGATTGGCTTTTCTTTTGCCATGCATTCAGCAGCACTACGAAATGCTGTACTTTTTCTCGCGTTGCTTGTGGCAGTCCTTGAAGAGCGTGACGATTCATAATCAAGTCATAATAGGAACATTTTTTATCAAAAGTCCGAAGTGTTGCTAGTTCCTCATCGTTCAACCCAATCATAGGAGAACGGAGTACGGCAACAAGGGGGATATCTTGCATAGGATTATCAATCACTTTTAACAGTTCCATCAGCCAGATGACCTCAAGGGCATCATAAAACCCTGTTTTCATCTCTACGTAAAGAGGAATGTGGTGTTTCTTAAATACGTCACTAAAGTCACCGGTCCACGTCATCGAGCGCATCAATACAACAAAATCCCGGTATTCGGCAAGTCTTGTTTTACCTGTCCAAGGGTCGGTCACTTCAGCTCCTGATGCGAGAAGTGTCTGAATTTTCGTGGCCACCCATTCGGCCTCAGCTCGCGCTTTTGACAGGTCCTCACCTTCTACATCTTTTTGCAAAATGTGGACGTCAATCGCTACATCAGAGTCAGGGTAAGGAGCTCCAGGCTTTAGGGAAGCATCTTCATCATAAGCAATTTCTCCAACATCTTCTCCCATGATTTGTTCAAAGATATAGTTGATTCCGCTCAGTACTTGTTTGCGGCTGCGGAAGTTAGCATTTAAATCGATTGCCTCTCCACTTTGAGTTGTCGTTTTATAGTCTTGGTACTTTCCGAGGAACAGCATAGGTTCCGCTAGACGGAAGCGATAAATAGATTGCTTCACATCTCCCACCATAAATAAGTTTCCTGTTGCATCATCCCCACTTTTTACGCGCTGAATGATACTTTCTTGCAAGAGGTTTATATCTTGATACTCGTCTACAAGTACTTCTTTAAACTTTCGGCGATAGCTCAGTGCAATGTCAGAAGGTGCCCTCTCGTCCGACAGAATTGCAAAGGCTTTATGCTCGAGGTCAGAGAAATCTAATAGGCTACGCTCTGCTTTTTTCTCTTCGTACCGAGCGGAAAACTCGTTGACACGTGAGACCAATGTTTCAATAATTGGATGCATGAAGCGAATCTCGTCAAGTAATCTTTCCGGTCGCCGCATAAAATAATCTTCTTTAATGTCCACTAGTTGCGTCTTGTACTGATTACGAATGGCTTGTGCTTGTTGTTTGACGTCTTCATCATGGTCCCCTCTAACAGCTTTAGCTGTTGGCCATTTGAAGTGTGAAAAGAAATCATATAAGTCTTGCCAAGTGCCACTCGTCACACACTCTTCGGCTGCAGAGAGAAGCTGACGGTCGAGTGCTGCAGTCTGCTCGAGTGCATCAAGACCACTACCTGAACGCGCGAGAGATTCCATTAATTGAACTTGAGAAAGCGCAGTTTGCACCCGATACAAAATCGATTTCTTTACTTGTTCCGTATACGGAAGGTCATCTACTGCCGTTGTTTTTGTTAATGCATATTGAGCAGTTACTCGACTTAACCAGTCATCTGGATTTGGGTGAACACGTGCGTATTTATAGAGTTGTCGAATTAAATGCTCTAGCGCGAGATCTGAGCGGTCTGATGAAAATGAATCCGCAAGGCGGTACATTCGCTCTTGGTCCATTTCATATGCTTCTTCAATGATTTCTTCTAATGCATCTTCTTGAAGGAGTGCTGCTTCATTTTCATTTGCTAAGCGAAATCCTGGATCGATATCGAGGAGGTACCCATGCTGACGAATCACTTGTAAACAAAACGAATGCAGTGTCGAAATGGATGCTTTATTCAGTAAATGCAGTTGTTTGCGCAAATGTTTAGAATCCGGGTCTTCTAATAATGCTTTTTCAAGGGCATCTCCTAATCGGTGACGCATTTCTGCAGCTGCTGCATTTGTGAATGTCACAACAAGCAGCTCATCGACATTCACTGGGTCATTTTTTCGAATGATTTTTTCAATTAAACGGCGAATAAGTACTGCTGTTTTCCCGGATCCTGCAGCAGCAGAGACGAGTGTATCGGAACCGTGTTGCCAAATGGCTTGCCACTGGGCATCTGTCCACGTTTCCGTCTGTGGTTTTTCAGGTATCATGTCGGTTCCACCTCTGTCTTGATTTTATCGAGTAGTATCTCTGGTTTTTCAACGACCAATTTACGAATAGGTTGCTGTGGATTTTGAGGATCGATTTGGCAGATGCTGCGATATGCACAAAACTGACATGGCATTTTGTCTCTTAATTTATATGGCAGTACGCGTGCATCCCCAGCAAGCATTCCTCCTCCTGCTTGCCGATGACGTTTTCGGATAAATTCGCCTGTCTTTTTCAACTCCTCAGGCGGCACAACTTTTGATGTAACGCCATACGAGCCGTCTCGTTTCACATGAACTGGAACAATATCGGAATGCCCTTTCAGTTCATCATCCATCGCTTCGAGTACGTCCCATTCTGTCGTCAACAGGCCATCCATTTTGTAGGATTTTAATTTCAAATCCTCAATTTTTTGTTCAGGGAGCTCTTCTTTTGTTTGGTGTGTAGGTTCATGCAAGTGCAAATATAAGACGCCCCCGGGTTGTGCAGGGCTGTCTAACCATTCGGACGAAAAATGAGTGGCGACATCTAAATACGTAAGCATCTGCAAAGAAAGACCGTGATACACTTCATTTAAATCAAGTCCTTTTTTGGATGATTTGTAATCAATGACGCGAATGTAGTTTTGGTCATGAATCGTCGCTGCATCAATCCGATCAATTCGCCCTCGCAATTCCATTGTTGAGTTGTTGGCGAGTTGCAATTTCAATGGCGGCAACTGTTCTCCGAGTCCAAATCCGACCTCGATAGCAACCGGATGAAACTTCGACCGCGTAGCATGCTGACGCATTGCATTTAATGTAGAAGATACGATTCGAGTCAACTTACGCGTGATGTATTGATACCGGTTCGTACTGAGTAGCAATTGATTGAAAAATAAAGGGACGATATGAGCAATAGCTTTACTAGCAAGTTCTGTAGACTGTTTTTGTGTTAAATCACTCCAAGCAATCGAGTGCTCGGTTGTATAATCGGATATCCATTTTAACGCTGCATGGAAAAGGTCTCCCATGGCAGGGGCTTCTAATTTAAAAACATCTCGCCCCTTCAGTTCTAGGCCATACGCTGCAAATTGCTTGAATGGGCAACTGTAATACGTTTCAACACGTGATACACTGCCCTTAATTGTTGAAGTATACAAATTAGTAGCTGCTTGTCGTGAAATTTTTTCTGTTCCTGGCTTTCGCTCGAGCGGTTTTTCAATATGCTCGACAACCGATTGCCAATAAGGGTCATCAAGCAAAAAACGTTCAACACCCTGCCAGTAAATTGGAAGTGGAAAACCTTGGTGCTGTTCATATTTTTTTAAACCGAACCCTATTAATGCACTACGTGGATGGTTGATGAGATGAGGCGTGTCACCATCAAAATCTTTTAAAGCTATTGTTTGTGTTAGTGATTCAGAGAACAAGCTTGCTAAGCGCTTCACATAGATAGAAGGTAACAACGCTTTTCCTTCTGAATCCGCTAGCACATAGCTGATTGAAACGTGATGGCTGGCTGTTGTAAGTACTTTATAAAGAACATAATTTTCTTCTAATAACTGTTCTTTAGTAGTAGGTGCAAGTTCGAGTCCTGTTGATGCTAAAAAGTTTCGGTCCTCATCAGTCAGTAAGCCTTCGTTATCGATTCTCTTAGGAAACGTTCCATCATTCATCCCTAATACAAACAGTGCTTTGATTCCTAAAAATCTCGCTGTGTCTGCTTGACCAATAATGACTTGATCGATACTCGGTGGGATTTTAGAAAAGCATAATTGATCAAAGCCTTCCTCTAAAATCGCAGATGCATCTTCTGGTGTAATGGATTGATGGCGGAACATCAATTCAAATTGTTCGAGAACATGCGTCCATTCTTTCCATACTTGTCGGTGTTCTACAGCTTCATCTTGCAAAGATTGTTGTTCCGCTTGTTGTTGCAGAACTGACAGCTTTTGAGGGACCGCAGCAGTTTGAATGGCGGTGACTAAGGCATTCGCAAACTCAAGTGCAGATGTACAAGAATTTAAAGTCTCTGCAAATGGACGAACGACAGCAAGAATCCGGTCTCGAGTTGCTTTCAATTCTTGTTCACTTGCGCGTTCTTCATCAGTTTGTGGCGACTTAAAATACTCCATTCCTCGTATACGTTTGACATGCCACCAGCTATCCGTCCACCATCTGTCTCCTCTGATGCCTCTTTCTAAAACAAAGTTTTCCAAACGATAAACACGCGTTCTCCAGGTGTCATCATTAGGTACTATAAGACCCGTTTTGATGGCGCGGAACATCGCTTCATACGAGAAATTGGTCTGATGGATTGCAAATAACGCTTTACTAAGTTCAATCAACGGATGGTCTAGCATCGGTCTTTTTTCATTGCTAAAGTGTGGAATATCTACTTGAGACAAACTGGTCTTCAGCAGTTGCTCGTATGTTTGTGCATCTCTATGAACGATGGCAATATCTTTGTAGCGATAGCCTTTTTCAAATACTAAATGACGTATTTTTGCTGCTACCGCGTGTACCTCTACTCGAGGGTTGGTAGCTTCAATTACTGTGATTCCTTCTGTATCTGAACTAGTAGCAGGTCGCAATTGATCAAACTGCGCTTCTGCATGACGAAGGCCATTCGTTTGTAGCCTGTGCTGATTAATAAGATGAAGATCTGGATGCACTGGTACATCTTGTTCAAAAGCCAGTTTCTCTATCTTCGCAAGGGTAGTCGCCGGTGCATGAAAAAGACTATCTTCGTCTAGCGCTTCGTGACGTGCATGCAGAGGTAGAGCAATATGTACTTCTTTAGCATGGCACATGAGCTTCTCTACTATGGAAAGCTCAATTGGTGTAAACGCAGTAAATGAATCAATATAAAATTCACTTTCTGCAATCAAAGATGATTTCGGAATTTGTTCAATCAATCGGCGCAGGTGTCCTTCGCCATCGATGTATTCAGTTCCCAGACGCGCTTCAAGCTCTTGTGTAATTGTCATCAAGTCTTGTGCTTTTTGTTGCAGTGGAACGAGCGCACCTTGTTCCTGCAACCTTTTCAGACTCGCATTTAACGTTTCAGGCGTAATGGTATATCTACTGATTTCTTTTAGCATTGTCTCCATTTGATCAGTAAACCCGCGCTTACTTGCAGCGCGTGAAAAAAGCAAGAACTTGTCTTTGTGTGTTCGCAGCAAACTCCTAATGAGCATGCGGTAGCCAACACCATTTACTTCCTCACGGGTGATTCCACCTGTTTCTTGCAAAACACGCCATGCCAGTCGTTTAAAGGTTGTAACTTGGCTTCTAATCAATCCTCGTTGCCCTAGATGTCGTGCTAAATGCCATTCTGCAGTAAATGACATCTGATCCGGCACGAGGTAAAAGAGTGGGTCTCCTAGTGATTGTGTTTTTGTCTTAGCAACAAGCTCATTCATAATTGTCGTTGTCTTGCCACTACCTGTTCGTCCTGTAATAAAGCGTAGTCCCATACAAGCACCTCCTAAAAAGAACCTTTGTTTCTATTGTAGCAAAGAAACAAAGGTTCTAATAATGTAGCCATGATAAATGTGAAACTGGATAGTAAACAAGTTTTACTTCGCCTACAATATCATCTTTTGTAAATACTCCTAATACACGACTGTCAAGGCTCCTCTTCCGGTTATCTCCAAGTACAAAATAAGATTGGTCGTCGAGCTCCACTTGAAAATCATCAACTTCATAGTCTTGCTCATAAATATAAGACTCCACTAGTCTCTCTCCATTTATCAGAAGTTGGTTGTTTTTAAATTCAATCGTATCAGTAGGTATACCCACAACTCGCTTAACGATTTCTTGGTCGTCCCTATTTTTCAAAATCACCAGATCTCCTCGATTGATGGGAGTTACAAGACTGACCACCACTTGATCTTTAGAGTGAAGTGTCGGAAGCATGGAATCCCCTTCGATATGGTACGTCGTGACGACAAACGAACGTATAAATACAATGAGCGCCACACCTATGATAAGTGCAAGACCCCACTCTTTGAGCTCATCTTTCCACGTTCTCATGAACCCGTTCACCTGCTCTCTGTTTGGCAATCTCACGAAAGTCCTCTTCCACTTTTTTATCAAGACGCTTTTCAAAATACTTGCCCACGCCCCATAGAAGTACGATGACTACAGCAACAATTGCAGTTCGTACGGGCTCAGTAACTAATGCACGAATATCTGACCCAATAAAACTTACAATGAAAATCATAATGAATTTCCCTAAAATAACAGCCGTCAAGTATGTGGATTTTCTAATATTAGATAGACCTGCCACGACATTGACGATAGCAGAAGGAGTAAAAGGAAAACAAAGAAGCAAAAACAATGGACCAAATCCGTTTCGCTCCACCCAGTGAATTAAACGAGAAATCCGTTTGTGGCGCGTAATAAATTTTAAAATACGAGCTCTACCGAACCTACGCACAAACAAAAATACAATATAGGCACCAAGAACAGATCCCACCCAAGATAAAATAAAACCAAGTAATAAGCCATATGCCGTGACATTTGCTACTATGAATACGACCAATGGCAAGAAAGGCAAAAATGCTTCTAACATCGGTAACAAAATCCCTATTAGCGGTCCAAATGTTTTATATGTATTCATGATTTCTTCTAATGTCTCTAAATTCGCCCATTCGTTCATAAACTGCATCACCTTCTTTTGACTAGTATTGCCGTTTCAGATGCTGCTAAAACATTGTTCACAAAAACGACTCTATCACTTAGACAGAGTCGTTTCGTCTTGTGAATTTTGTTTTTTCATCATACGAGTTGCGTACCAAAATCCGATTGTCATAGATGCCGCATCCACGATGTAATGAATCCATTCTCTTGTATAACCTGCAATAACAGATGCTGTGAATAGTGCAATCGTAATTACAAGTGCTACCCACTTATTGAAAGTTATGCGCGTAAATAAAACAACCAACAGTCCAGGTACGAACAGTGCTAACAACAACTGGGTACCTTGGCTTAAATCATTCATGATGTCGGCCTTGCTATCATCAAACCTAGTCGATGATGATCATGCCTGAACAAAACATGTTGTTTCAAGCGAAGTTCATTATTGTGATCGAGAACTTCAAGACGGCAATGTGCTGCATTAATTTGTATTGCTTCATAAAGTTGTTGTTCATTGAATACACGTTGTCCGTTCACTTTCATAATTCGTTCTCCAATCTCGAGGCCCATCTTGTCAGCTGGAGACCCTTGTAAAACTCCTGCGATTTGAATGCCTTCAGCTACTGGAGCTACCTTGTAGTACCCTGTGTTTTGTGCATGATAGCTCCGACTATCCAAATACATACGAAGAACAAAAGCAAGTACCAGTGCAACCACACCAATCCAAGCTACAAATATTCCCGAAATGGATAGGATGACTATTCCGATTCCTAGATACAGAATTTCTTTTGCTCGTTTTGGAATAGATTCAGCAACATAACTAGATTTTGTGAGTTGTTGAAAGCCAATCACTAGTGGGAACGCCACAAGTGCAAATGAAGTTTCACCGAATTCGACTAACGGCCAAAATGTTTGATAAGTCCCAAACCAGTCACCGGGAATTAAAAAAATCACAGGCACTAACCAGATTTGTTTTGTTTTGTATTGCACAGCTGAACCACCACGTTTTGTACGTACCGCTTGTGGTGAGATGATTTTTAAGCCTTGCTTCTTCAACACAATGCCTTCTATCACTAGAAGTAATCCGACTAATACACCAATTGACCAAAGTTGCTCGACGGAAAAGTTTGAGGCAGAAAACGTAAATGGCCCCGCATATAATGTATAAGATAGTTGATAAATGATAAACCAAATAACAACAGCTACAGGAATTATGTAAGCTGCAGAGAGCACTTGAAATTGAAAACTTACCAGTGCAACAAGTGCGACAACTGCAAGTAGAAGTAAAAACTCAGGATAATAGAGAACGCCGACAGCAAATAATAGTGCTGATGCTAAAATACCAAGCCATGCGCCTGAGAAAATCCCTTTCAGTTCTGTCCAACCTGGGCTTAATCGTGTTCGATAATCTCGTCTCTCTCGTTTCACACGGAAGTATCCAGCGGCAACGGCTGCTGCTAGTGCTAAGTAGAAAACAGGATGAACAAAGAATTGTCCGATATTCCACAGTATTTCAATGACTAATTGTTGATCCATCGTATCCCTCCCAGCGGTTACTTTCTATTTTAGCAAAGCAACCATAAGAAAAGTATACTTTTATTGAGATTGAGAAAAGTAATCAAGTGCTAATCGAATTGCTTCATCATTGTTTTCAGCAAGTAGCTGTATTATCTGAAACATCATAAAGGCTGTGACGTTTAATTAGCTCACGAACATCTTGTAGGAGAGTTGGTGAATCGCGAACGGCAGGTTGGTCATTGGTTACATCACAAGCAGTAAGTAGGATTACACTACTGATTACTAGTAGAAACCGTTTCAAAAAAAGCCTCCTCATCGTACTATACGAGAGGAGGATTCTGATTATTCGTTTATGGCGTAGAACTAATCAACTGTTCCATCATTGCTTCATCCATTGGCCCAACAATTTTATGTTGTATCCGGCCATCTGTTCCAATAATATAACTGGTCGGAATCGTAATCGCTTCATAAGCATCGCCAACATCACCTGTTTCATCTAGTGGTATAGAAAATGTTAATTCGTAATCTCTTACAAACTGCTCGATTTTATCAATACCACTGTCTTTACTAGTAAGATTTACCGCAACTATTTCGACTTCATCCCCATACTGTTCATGAAATTTTTGCATGTGCGGCATCTCTGCCTTACAGGGTGGGCACCATGTCGCCCAGAAGTTTAAAATTACCTTTTTCCCCTTCAACTCACTTAATGTGATTTGTTTTTCGTCAAGTGTCTGTAGCGTAAACTGAGGAGGTATATCCCCTTTTTGTAATGTAGAGTTTGGACTAGTAGCCATATCCGTCCCTAGTTGTTCATTATTTAATGAGTCTACTGTATCTGCGTTTTCTTGTGCAAATGAATAAGTTGCCATTCCAATCAAAACAGCAAGCCCTAGTAATGCAATGATTTTTTTCACGTTGCTACCACCTTTTTAGTTGAAAATCGGATAAAGACTTCTATTCCTATACCTACGCCAATTAACAGAAATGTATACGGCTGAAATACCCCTAGGGGTTGGAAAAATGTACTAAAAAAAAGAAGGACGGCTACTCCTAGCAGTAATCTTTGATTTCCTATCCATGTGAGAACCAGTGCACTAAGTGCAGTTGCAAGTATAAAAATCTCAAGTGCTGGATTATTTTCGTTAAGTAGCACCATAAAGAACAGATAATAACTACTCATCAGTAAAGGAAATGTACGATAGTTTTTTGGTTCTAAATAGTTCGCTTTAAAAAGTACATATAATGCGGCGATAGTCCCCATCCCCACTCCTACGTAGCCTCCATTAAAGTAGAGTATGCTTAGTGGCTGATTGAGTACTGTTTGGAAATCGGTAACAATTACGCTCAGCTTCCATACAAGTATAAAAGCAAGTGACGCATCTATAAAAATACTAGTCAGTTGTTTATCAAAACGTAAATAAAGAGTTATTGCCACAGCGACAATCGAGATGAAAAAAGCAAGCCATGAAGATGGCATCGTCAATGAATAGATAATGTACCAATCTGTAATAGTCACACTATTCCTCCTACCTACACTTATCGTAAAGAAAAAAGCAGCTCACGTAAAGTGAACTGCTTTTCATCACATTGGAATATAGCGAAGTGGATTCACTGAGTTTGCAGCCATACCATTCCAGCCACCAACATGAATTTCGAAGTGCAAGTGAGGTCCCGTTGAGTTCCCAGTGTTCCCTAAAGTACCAATCTGTTGACCTTTTCCTACAGATTGTCCAACGGATGCACCAATAGAGTCTAAGTGAGCGTATAAAGATGTAAATGTTTGGCCATCAATATTATGCGTAACCATTACAACATTTCCGTACGTGCTAAATGGAGCTGCATAGCTGACTACTCCAGCAGCTGCTGAAACAACTGGTGTACCGATGCTGTTGGCAAAGTCTACACCATAATGCATGCGTCCAGTGCCATAAATAGGATGTACTCGGTATCCATAACCAGATGTAAGGCGTCCATTTACTGGTTTCGTCCAAGCTCCAGCTGACACTGCTGGCGCTGATACTGCTGGTGCTGTGTTACTAGATCCACCACCTGAATTTGCATTACGTGCTGCAGCTTCTTCGCGTGCTTTACGTTCAGCTGCTTCTTTACGGCGTTGTTCTTCAGCTTGTTGGCGAGCAATTTCTGCAATACGTTGCTGCTCGGCTACAATTTTATTTTTTGTTTCTTCACTTAAATTCGCAATTTCTTCATAATCTGTTTCCATAGCTTGTTGCTCATTTTTTAGCTTGTTTTGCTCTTCTTCAAGCTGGTCTAACAAATCGTTCATTTGCGCTTTTTGACCGTCTAGAGATTCTTTCAGTTTTAACAATTCCGCTTTTTGATCTTCTTGCTGCTGTAGTTTTTGTTCAACCAAAGCTTTTTCTTCTTCTAGTTGTTTTTTATCAGCTGCTTGATCACGAATGATTTGTCGGTCAGCTTCCATTAATGTATTAACAGCTGAGAAGCGGTCGATGAAATCAATAAATGAATTTGCTCCAAGCAGAACGTCCACGTAATTTACGGATCCCCCACTCAATTGAACCGCACGAATTCGATCGCGCAGAAGTGCATCACGCTCTTCGATTTTCTTTTCAAGTTCAACGATAGAAGCTCGCAGGTCTGCAATTTCGTTTTGTGTCACTTCAATTTCAGCGAGAACTTCCTCAATCTTTTTTTCTGTTTCTACAATTTCATTACTTAGCTTTTGGACTTTGTCCTCAATTGTTGAAATTTCGCTCGCTTTTTCTTGAATCTCTCCCTTTTTCTGTTCAATTGAAGAGTTCAATTCATTTTTCTGTTGCTCTAATTCTTGTTGTTGCTCTTTTAGTTCATCTAAATTTGCAGCGGAAACCGTTCCACTTGTAAATAGTAAGGTGGCAGCTGTAAGCCATGTTGCCATTTTCACTTTCCGTGACGTTGTCGACATGCGTTCATTTTCCCCTTTCTTTCACTGGTACGTTTTCTCTATACTTTTAAAAACTTACGAACAGACATAAAGCTTCCCCAAATACCAATCATAATTCCCATGACAAGAATCAAGCCATTCACTTGCAGTAAAAATGGCATTGGTGGAAGGAGTGTAATCAGTTCACTTTGCGCAAGTCTTGGTTGAAGCTCATTGTAAATTGCGTAGTAGGCTGTTGTTACAAGTGTCATCGGCAACAAAGCTCCCATAATTCCTAGCCACATCCCTTCGAACACAAAAGGAATGCGAATGAACCAGTTGGTTGCTCCAACTAATTTCATGATTTCAATATCACGGCGTCGTGCAACAATTGTGATGCGGATCGTATTCGAGATTAAGAACATTGCTGTAAATAGCAACCCTAAAATTAATACAAGTCCAACATTTCGACTAACGTCTAGTACCGCAAATAATCGTTCAATTTTTCCTTTACCGAACTCAACTCGTGAGACTTGATCCAATCGTTCAATTCGAGTAGCTACTGCTGCTGTTTCGGTTGGCGTTGCTGCTTTTACATAAAATACATCATGTAATGGATTGTCTTGTTCAAACAACTGAAGATCATTCCCGAAATCTTGTGCAAGCTTTACAAGCTCGTCTTCTTTCGTGGAGTAAACCACTTCTTTAACACCTAATGTATCAGCTATCTGTTGTTCTAGTTCCGTAATCTGTTGATCTTCTGCTGTAAGTTCTACAAACACTTTCATTTCAACATCATTTTCTAGATCGTCTGCTAGTTTGTTTAAGTTCATCATGATAACGACGAACACACCTACTAGGAGTAGTGTAACGGTTACAGCGCTTACAGAAGCAAATGTCATCCATCCGTTTCGTGCAATGCTTCGAAAACTTTCTTTCACGTGACGGCCGAATGTTCTAAATTTCATACCCGTAGTCTCCTTCTGCTTCATCTCGGGCAATCATTCCGCCTTCAACTGCAATGACACGGTGTTTGAGTGTGTTTACAATTTCTTTGTTGTGGGTAGCCATAATAATGGTCGTTCCCCGAGAATTAATTTCTTTGAAGATATTCATAATCTCCCAGGATGTATCCGGATCTAAGTTTCCGGTAGGCTCATCGGCAATGACAAGCTTTGGCCTGTTGACGATGGAGCGCGCAATTGAAATCCGTTGCTGTTCTCCACCTGACAATTCAGTAGGAAACATTCTAGCTTTATGCTTAAGTCCAACGAGGTCTAATACTTCCATAACTCGTTTGCGAATCACCTTTGGACTTTCTTCTATTACTTCTAATGCAAATGCAACATTTTCATACACATTCATACGAGGGAGTAATTTAAAGTCTTGGAAGACGACGCCAATCTGACGCCTTAAAAGAGGCACTTTCTTCGACTTTATTTTTGCTAAGTTGATGCCATTGATAATTATGTCACCACTTGTAGGCTTTTCCTCTCGGTACATCATTTTGATAAATGTAGATTTTCCCGCGCCACTTGGTCCAACTACATATACAAACTCTCCTTGTTTAATGTCTACTGTAATCCCGTTCGCTGCCACGATACCATTTGGATACTTCTTATAGACATCTTTCATTTGGATCATATTTCTAACCACCTATTTTGTATACTTCGTTAAGCGCAACAGGTTCATTATAACATCGAAAAAAAGTTTTAATGTTACAGGTATATTTCATTTTGCTAAAAAAGCGATGAAAGAGGTTTATCTTTTACCATGAAAAAAAGAGCTGATTTAGTTCAGCTCTTCAGTAGATTTTTTAGATTGCTTTGCAAAAATTTCTGCATCTACTATTAAGTGAGTGTAGTGCAGGGGCTGACTCCAGTGGGATTCAAGTCGGAACGTGAGACCCCACAGGAGCCTGCGACGAGGAGGCTCACGCCGCGCCTTCGGAAAGCAGCCCGGGAATGGAACCCAACTTTTCAAGCGTGGCGTTCTCCACATCTAGAGTAATCGAGTTGCGCCTCCGAATGGAATCGAGTTGCGAACGCCAGAAACACGCTCCGGAATCGTAAGCGTCAAATAGTGCACACATTCTAATAGAAGAAAATTCATGAGATACTCCTCCCACAAATGAAATTTGGGAGGTTTTTTCTTTGAAAAGAAAAGAGAAAGAAGCGTATTGGTTGGCGATGATCGAAGAATATCGTGCTAGTGGTTTGTCCCTGGTCGAATGGTGTGAAACAAGTGGTATTGCACTTCACAATATGAAATATTGGCTACGAAAACAGTCCCCAATCAATCGAGAATCTACTGAGGAGACCAGTTGGGTCTCCTGTGTCGTCGAAGAACCAAAAGAAAACTCAATTTCTTTGAGAATAAATCAAGTTGATATCGAGGTGACGAGTGGCTACGATGAGACACTTCTATTACAAGTGATCCGGACGCTGCGCTTGGTATGATGAATGGTCGCACTGTCGAGCGCGTCTATCTAGCAGCGGGTCCAACAGACCTTCGCAAATCGATTGACGGACTTGCTGTCATCGTCCAG
>NZ_JBGOBM010000019.1:0-29048 GCF_041475995.1 Chryseomicrobium imtechense
GTCTCCATAAAATCAAAATACCATGAACACTGGGCTCATGGCATCAAAAATTATATACTTTCTTATCTTTTAAAAAAACACATCCCAGCTCGGGATGTGTTTTTGTTATTAGTTCGTTACTGCTTGTTGCTCTTTCCACTCCAAATACTCATCATACGTTAGTTGTTTATCAAGGATTGTGCCGTCCGCTTGAATCTCAATCACTCGGTTCGCAATCGTTTGAATGAACTGATGGTCATGAGATGTGAACATCATAGCGCCTTTAAATGCAATCAATCCATTGTTCAATGCTTGAATCGATTCAAGGTCTAAGTGGTTAGTTGGCTCATCGAATAATAATACGTTTGATTCAGATAGCATCATTTTCGAAAGCATACAACGCACTTTTTCTCCACCTGATAAGACAGAAGGTTTTTTCTTCACTTCTTCACCTGAGAACAGCATACGTCCTAAGAAGCCACGCAAGAATGTCTCTGATTCATCGTCCGGTGAGTATTGACGCAACCAGTCGACAAGTGAAGTCTCTGACCCTTCAAAATAGCGCGCATTGTCGATAGGGAAGTACGCACGTGTTGTCGTCACACCCCAACGAACTGAACCAGATGTCGGTTCTTCTTCTTCCGCTAAAATACGAAGAAGAGCAGATTTTGCAAGCTCATCACCTAAAAGAACAATTTTATCGTCTTTATTTAGCATGAAGTGTGCATCTTTAATTAATGTTTGACCTTCTTGCTCGTACGTCAAGCCTTGCACTTGAAGGACATCGTTTCCAATTTCACGTTTCATCGAGAAGTTGACATACGGATACTTACGAGAAGATGGACGGATGTCATCTAGCTCAATTTTCTCAAGAGTTTTTTTACGAGATGTTGCTTGCTTTGATTTCGAAGCGTTGGCACTGAAGCGCGCAACGAATGCTTGCAACTCTTTGATTTTTTCTTCTTTTTTCTTATTCTGATCTTGCGCCATCTTCAGTGCAAGTTGACTTGATTCGTACCAGAAATCATAGTTCCCGACATAGACTTGGATTTTTCCGAAATCTAAATCGGCAATATGTGTACATACTTTATTTAGGAAGTGACGGTCGTGGGACACGACGATAACTGTATTTTCAAAGTTGATCAAGAACTCTTCTAACCACTGAATCGCTTTTAAATCTAAGTGGTTGGTAGGCTCATCGAGTAGTAAGACGTCTGGTTTGCCAAATAAAGCTTGTGCAAGAAGTACCTTTACTTTATCAGAACCATTCAAGTCACTCATTTTCTTCGTGTGCAACTCTTCAGAGATGCCAAGACCTTGTAAAAGAATTGCTGCTTCAGACTCAGCTTCCCAACCGTTCATATCTGCGAATTCGCCTTCTAATTCAGCAGCACGCATACCGTCTTCGTCCGAAAAGTCTTCTTTCATGTATATTGCATTTTTCTCATTCATGACTTCATACAAACGTTTGTGACCCATCATGACAGTTTCAAGAACTTGATGTTCTTCGTATTCAAAGTGGTTCTGCTTAAGGACTGCAAGACGCTCGTCTGTACCCATTGATACATGGCCCTCTTGTGGCTCTAGGTCACCAGATAGAATCTTGATGAACGTAGATTTCCCAGCACCGTTTGCACCGATTAACCCGTAACAGTTCCCAGCGGTAAATTTAATATTAACATCTTCAAAAAGTTTACGATCACCAAAACGTAAACTTACTTCACTTACTTGAATCATTTATATACCCTCCTGTTAAACACAATCATTTCATTATACCATGAAATGAGAAAAAGTCACTTCCAGTTCTTTTCGATGAACGCATCGCGACCTGATTGTGCACGGTCTTGCTTATAGTGATCGGGTTCTTTTTTATAAAAGTCTTGATGATAGTCTTCTGCTTCGTGGAACGCACTCGCCGGAAGGATGCGTGTGACAATGGGTTGTGAGAACTTCTCGCTATCGATTAAATCTTGCTTTGCTTTTTCAGCGAGAACGCGCTGCTCTTCTGTGTAATAGAAGATTGCGGTGCGGTATTGATCGCCTCGGTCCTGGAACTGTCCTTCGTCATCCGTCGGGTCGATTTGCTGCCAGAAGATCTCTAGTAGTTGCTCATAAGGGAAGAGGGACGGATCAAATTGAATCTCGACAACTTCTAAATGACCAGAAGTGCCCGTTTTCACATCTTCATAAGTTGGATTTTCTACGTGACCTCCCATGTAACCAGACGTTACTTTGTGAATCCCTTCATACGTATCAAATGGCTTGACCATACACCAAAAACAGCCACCTGCAAATGTTGCTTTTTCCATTAAAATCCCTCCAGTATGTGATGTGCTCGTAAAATTTTATCACTTCTTAGCAAACTATGAAACTAGTTGCTCTTGAATACGTTATGATAAAGATAGAAAGGGGTTATTACCATGGAACAAAGTCGAAGCGAGCTAAGAGGTCGTAAAAAACGTCGCTCGCCATTTAAACGGATTTTTGCATTTATTTTTATTCTATTCATTGGTCTTGTTGGATACGGAATTTTTACGTACTGGCAAGGCACCCAAATCGCGGACGGGGAAGCAAGTTCAGAACCGTTTGACGGAAGCGCTTATGACGGCGGAAGGATGAATGTCCTACTATTAGGTGTGGACAGCCGTGGTGAAGAGAAGTCTAGGACTGACACTATGATGGTAGCTTCGTGGGATCCTGAATCCAATGATGTTCGACTCATCTCTTTGATGCGTGATATTTATGCAGAGATTCCAGGGTATCAATCTTATAAATTAAATACGGCCTATTATCTCGGTGGAGCGGATTTGACGAGACAGACTATTGAAGGGATGTTTGGCATTCCCCTTCATCATTACGCACTCATTGACTTTACAAGTTTCGAGACGATGGTCGATATCCTTGCACCAAACGGAATCGAAATTGATGTTGAAAAAGATATGTCTGAAGAGATTGGTGTCGAACTCAAACAAGGGGTGCATCAATTGAACGGCCAAGAGTTACTAGGATATGCGCGCTTCCGAAAAGACGAAGAAGGTGATTTCGGTCGAGTGAGACGGCAACAAGTTGTCATTGAAGCACTTTCTAACGAAGTAACATCTGTCGGCAATCTTCATCGTCTTCCGAAGTTTGCGGGTGCTTTAAATGGGTACATTCAAACGGATATTACAAATACAGATAAGTTGAATTACTTGTTAGATGTGGCGCTAGGCGGAAGCCCTGAAGTAGAGCGTTTAACGATTCCTCGAGAAGGAGAATACCGCTACAATTCATACAGTCATGCAGGAAGCGTCATCGAAATTGATCAACAAGCAGCACAAGCAGCAATTGCTGAGTTCTTAGAGTAGGAGGATCTCTATGTTTGATGACAAGAAACCAGGTTTTTTTGATACACGCTTTATTCAATTTTTAGGCGGAAAAAATACAATCTTTGCTTTGTTATTGCTTCTACTGATTGGGTTGACGATTTTTATCTTTGATTTGGTATCGTTTGTCTTCAATCCATTCACCGTATTTTTAGGGAATGTCGTGTTACCGATTATTTTGGCGACTATTTTGTATTACTTGTTACGTCCGATTCTACGTTTACTTGAGAAAATAAAGGTTCCTCGTATTTGGGGAATACTGATTCTGTTCTTAGCAGTGATTGGATTGATTACACTTCTTGTATTCTTGGTGTTCCCATTTTTAAAAGATCAGACCATTCGATTTGTTGAGAACTTCCCAGAAGTTTTTTCTCAACTCATTAATAACATTACAATATGGCTACAAACATCGATGTTTTCAGGGATTTATAATTCACTAGAAGCAGATATCAATCAGTGGATACAAGAGATACCAAGTCAATTGGCGGTGTTCTTCCAAGATACGTTCGCACGTGTTGCAACGGGTATCAGTTCATTCATTGGAGCGATTACAAGTTTTGTACTTGCGATTGTTACCGTTCCATTTATCTTGTTCTATTTATTAAAAGATGGAGAAAAGTTACCACAATACTTTTTACGTCTATTGCCTCCGCGTATGCGTGAGGAGACGGCTCAAGTGTTTGCAGACATTGACCGTCAAATCAGTTCGTATATCCAGGGTCAGCTGTTAGTATCGGCAGCTATTGGAATTATGGTGTTCATCGGATTTAGCATCATCCAGATGCCATATGCAGTGTTATTAGGTGCTATTGCAATGGTGACGAGTGTGGTTCCCTATTTAGGGCCGATTATTGCAATAACACCAGCAGTAATTATTGCGCTCGTGCAGTCGCCATTCATGCTTCTCAAACTCGCTGCTGTATGGACGGTCGTGCAACTTGTTGAAGGAAAATTCATTTCTCCGCAGATTATGGGGAAAACGTTGCATATTCATCCGATTACCATCATATTCGTACTTGTAACAGCAGGTTCCTTATTTGGAGTGCCTGGCATTATCCTTGGGATTCCAGGGTATACTATAGTTAAAGTAATCGTAACTCACTTCTTCCGGTTATTTAAAATGCGGTATAATCGTTATGAACCGGTTGTGGAGAATCACTACGAATATTTATCGAAAACGAATAAGGTGGAGTAAGTATGAACTCGTTTGAATCCCATATTGAAAAAGGTCTTATCAAAATCGATACGGTGGTCGATCACCCGTATATCGAACATGGCATCAATTTATCCGGCACCATTTACATCGAGGGACTGGAGCAGCAAGAAGAGGTAGAAGACATCCGTTTAGAAGTATGCAAGAAAGAAAAACGTGAATTGATTGCAAAACTATCCTTTGAGCCAGTCGGCAATCCGGCATCAAAAGGAACGCTCATGATTCCGTTTGAAATCATGCCGGATGAACGCTGGGTGCCAGAAGAAGGGGAAGAAGCGACACAGCTCGTATTGACTACGACTGCATTCTTCTCAGATGGAAGCAGTTTGAGCGATGAAGACGAATTGATATTTGATATCGAAGAGTAGGCTTGAACTTTACGATTGCGTTTGATACAATCGCATCAATACAAAATTGCATATTCATTATCAAGAGAAGTCGAGGGACATGGCCCGGTGACGCTTCAGCAACCTCTGTTTGACAGAAAGGTGCTTCCTCCATCAAGTGCTGACTTGGAAGATAATACTACCGACACTCTGCCCTTGTTATGGGTAGAGTGTTTTTTTAAGGAGAGAAACCAATGCCAATCAATTTGCCGAAAGATTTACCTGTAATTGAAAAACTCCGTGATGAAAATATCTTTGTGATGGACCAAGAACGCGCGCACACGCAAGATATTCGTCCACTTGAAGTACTCATTGTCAATTTGATGCCGGAAAAAGAGAAAACCGAGCATCAGTTACTGCGTTTACTTGGAAATACGCCACTTCAGACGAATGTGACATTTTTACGTATGGCTAGTTATCAACCGAAAAATGTCAGTAGCAGTCACTTGGATCAGTTTTATACAGTATTCGAGGATATCAAAGACCGACGATTTGACGGAATGATTGTGACGGGCGCGCCGGTCGAGCAAATGCCCTTTGAAGAAGTGGCCTACTGGCCTGAGATTGTGACCTTGTTATTTTGGGCGAAGACGCATGTGACATCAACGTTATCGATTTGCTGGGGAGCTCAGGCCGTGCTTTATCACGAGTTTACTATCGAGAAAGAAGATTTACCGAAGAAATGTTCGGGAGTTTACCCACACTCGTTGTTAACACCTCATAGTCCGCTTGTTCGCGGATTCAATGATACGTTCTTGGCACCGCACTCTCGTCATACGACGGTCAGTTACGAAAAACTCTTGAAGCAGCCAGCCCTTGAAGTAGTAGCAGTTTCAGATCAAGCGGGTGTGTTTTTGGTGCAATCAAAAGACCAACGCCACATCATGGCAACTGGTCATTTAGAATATGATGCGACGACATTACGAGATGAATATGAGCGAGACATCGCAAAAGGATTGGAGTGCGAAGTGCCAGAGAATTATTTTCCTGATGATGACCCAACAAAAGATCCTCAAAACACGTGGCGTTCTCACACCCATTTATTGTTCTCGAATTGGTTAAATTATTATGTCTACCAGCAGACCCCTTTTGAGTGGAGCACTTCGTCATGAGCTTTGAAGAAAAGATCCGGGTTGCGTTCGGAAAGAGAGGCGAGGTGTGGCTAGTAGAACTCCCGAAACAACTTGAGAAGATCGCCTGTTTACATGAATTGACTGGACTGACGCCATTTTCGAACCTGTCTTACAATTATGTAGCCCGAGCAACGATGAAGGGGAAGTCTGTTGTCTTGAAGGTTGGTATACCCGGTACTGATTTCACAAATGAAGCAGTTGCTATGCAGGCCTTTGGAACGTTTGGAGTACCACAGCTCTTGTTTAAAAACACCGACTTCGGCTACTATATTATGGAAGATATATCGCCTGGTTATACACTAAATGTCCGATTTCCCGAAACGAGAACGAGTGTTCGTTTATTTGTGGAGCAGTGGAGGAGGTTGCATGACACGGAGGTGCCAACTACCGATTTGAATCAGTTACCACAAATTGAGCGATGGTTTGAGAGTTTAGAGACTCACTATGATGCGATTCCTGAAGATTGGCGATTAGAAGCAAAACGCGCTAAACAAAGAATTCATGAGTTGCAGCAAACGACGATTTTACATGGAGATTTGCATCATGAGAACATTTTGTGGGATGATTTGCGTGGATTTGTCATCATTGATCCAAAAGGCGTCGTTGGTCATAGATATTATGATTGTGTGCAATTTTTATTTAATAAGAACAAGAACTTGGTTGAATTTAAATTAAAAGTTGAATTGTTGATTGATGAGCATGGATTTGAAGAGAATTTATTAGTGGATGCAATCAAAGCATTAGGAACGGTGTATTATGCATGGATGGTCGAAGATAGAGATCCCGTGGTTGGTGAACGAGTTGAAATGCTTGATTGGATTATGAGTAAATAGTGGATGATAGGAGACCGTGTAGTGAGGTCTCCATTGTTATTTTTTAAAATTAGTTTCCATAATATATATTATCTAAAGTTAAGTTTCATTAAGTAGTATACTTGAAACAATGAGATATTTGAGAAATAATAAGATTTCATGCATGTGAAATTTCATCCAGTTTATCTAATCAACTAATGAAAAATCGTTGGATATTTTGATAGTTACCTTGAGCGACGAAAAGTTTAATTCTAGCGACGCAAATCGTGATAACTGCGACGCAAATTCAAACTTGAGCGCCGAATCCACTGCATGAGCATAATCCAGCGACGAAAACTTCCATTCTAGCGACGTATTTCTCACATACGGCGACGAAAATGCAATTTCCAGCGACGAAACGATTTATTTCTCCTCACCATACCTCCCTTCTAACCAACTTTTAATCGTGTTTACCAAACTCCAGGAAAACCAAAAAGCACTTCCTCTCAAAGCTCAAGAGAAAATGCTTTTTAGTTTACTTCTATACTATAATTCCTTAACAGTTAGTTTTTCCACGGGTCCAGTTTGATCCACGTCAACTAAAAAACTACCGTTTGAATAGCGGTCTACAGATTTCATCTCTTTTACAGCAATTGGCTCGGAAACTCCAGCTGCTGTATGAGGAATGACAAAATCAGCATTTGAGACGTACACCACATCAATCACGCGATGCGCATTCGACTTCAGTTCTCGAAGTACGACTACCCCACGCTTTGCACGTGAACTTGGCTCGAGCTCTTTTCTAGCAAGCTTTTTCATCGCCCCACGGTGTGTCACTAACACAAAGAAATCTTGGCTATCCTTTTTAATCAGTGTAAATGCAACTACTGAATCGCCATCTTTTACATTGATGGCTTTGACTCCAGCTGTTTTGACTCCTGTAATCGGAACCTCATCTAATGAATACGACAACGCGTACGCACCCGACGTGAACAACGCAAGATCATCCGATGGACTTGCTAAACGAACCGCAACAATCCGGTCGTCTTTTTTTAACTTCATCGCTTTTAATGCGCGATTATAACGCTGTACATAAAATTCTGCGAGCAATGAACGTTTGATTTGACCTTCAGCGGATACTGTTACAACTGTATAGTCTAACTCGAATGATTCAATCGCTTCTGCATGTATGATTTGCTCTGTTGGATCTAGCTGTACAATACTTGAAATATGTTGGCCAAGGTCTTTCCAACGAATCTCAGGTAGCTCATGAACCGGTTGGTAAATATAATTGCCGTGAGACGTAAACAACAACAAGTGATGCTGCGTATTGCTTGTTAGATCGAGTAACAGTGCATCGGTCTCTTTCATCGCGAAATCTTTTCCGTTAGATGCTTGGTAAGAGCGAAGAGACGTACGTTTCACATAGCCTTCTTTTGTTACTGTTACGCGTACATCTTCACTTGGGATCAAGACGTCTAGCGTTAATTTAATTTCCTCGATTTCATCTTCAATGATTGAACGTCGTGTCTCTGCATACGCTTTGCGTAAATCTTGCAGTTCTTTTTTAATGACACGAATCAACTTCTTCTCATCACCTAAAATTCCTTGTAATTGCGTGACAAGTTTCGTTAAATCCGCGTGCTCTGCTTCAAGAGCCGTGATATCCGTATTGGTTAAACGGTAAAGTTGCAAGGAAACGATTGCTTCGGCTTGCTCTTCTGTAAACGCGTATTTTGTTTTTAAATTCTCTTTTGCATCACGCTTATCTTTTGATGCTCGAATTGTAGCGATTACTTCGTCCAAGATGGATAAGGCTTTCATTAAACCTTCTACGATGTGAAGACGAGCTTTAGCACGTTTCAAATCATACTCTGAGCGTTTGCGGATGACTTCTTTCTGGTGCTCCAGATAAGCATCGAGTAGTAAAGGCAACGTCATCATAGTCGGACGACGATTATGGATGGCAATCATATTGAAGTTATACGACACTTGAAGGTCTGTATTTTTGTAGAGATACTGTAAAATCCCGTGTGCATCAATATCTTTCTTCATCTCAACAACAATACGCAGTCCCGTGCGATCGGACTCATCGCGGATATCGGCAATGCCATCTAAACGTTTGTCTGAGCGCTGTTCATCCATTCGTTTGATCAGATTGGCTTTATTCACTTCATACGGAAGTTCTGTGATGACGATCTGTTGTTTGTTCCCTTTGATCGTCTCAATTTCTGCTTTCGAGCGAATGATGATTTTTCCTTTGCCTGTCTCGTAGGCTTTCTTAATCCCCTCTACACCTTGAATGATACCACCAGTTGGGAAATCCGGTCCTTTCATAACGGTCATGAGTTCCTCGACCGTCACTGCGGAGTTTTCCATATACATAAACAAAGCATCAATCACTTCGTGCAAAGCGTGTGGTGGAATATCTGTCGCATATCCTGCTGAGATACCCGTCGATCCGTTGACGAGCAAGTTCGGGAAACGTGCAGGCAATACAGTCGGTTCTGAATCCGAATCATCGAAGTTTGGAATGAATTCGACAGTTTCTTTTTGAATATCACGCAGTAGCTCAGATGCGATAGGTGACAAGCGTGCTTCTGTATAACGCATAGCTGCTGGCGGATCTCCGTCAACAGACCCATTGTTCCCGTGCATCTCAACGAGTAGATTGCGAAGTTTCCAGTCCTGACTCATGCGGACCATCGCTTCATAAACCGAACTATCGCCGTGTGGGTGGTAGTTCCCGATAACATTCCCGACTGTTTTAGCCGATTTACGGAATGCTTTATCGTGTGTATTTCCTTCCGTGTACATCGCATATAAAATACGGCGTTGTACTGGTTTTAAACCGTCGCGTGCATCAGGAAGAGCACGGTCTTGGATGATGTATTTACTATACCTCCCGAAGCGGTCACCGATGACCTCTTCGAGTGGTAGATCTTGAAAACGTTCAACTTGTGACATTACACTTCACTCTCCATATGAATACGTTCATTCTCTAAAATCGTGCCATCTTCTTCTAGACTGAAGTCGACATTGTTCTCGATCCACTTCCGGCGTGGTTCTACTTTATCGCCCATCAAAGTGGTGACACGACGCTCTGCGCGACTGCCATCTTCAATTGTTACACGAATCAGAGTACGTGTCTCTGGGTTCATTGTCGTCTCCCAGAGCTGGTCCGCATTCATTTCACCAAGCCCTTTATAGCGTTGTAAGGCATAGCCCTTACCAATTTTTTTGATCGATTCTTGCAGTTCTTTTTCAGTCCAAGCATATGTGCTCACTTCTTTTTTCCCGGCACCTTTAAACACTTTGTACAATGGAGGAAGTGCAATATACACTTTGCCTGCTTCGATCAAAGGTTTCATATAGCGGTAGAAGAATGTGAGTAGCAATACTTGAATGTGTGCACCATCTGTATCGGCATCGGTCATAATAACAATTTTGTCGTACGCGATGTCTTCAACGTTGAAGTCTGCTCCGACGCCACCGCCGATTGCATGGATGATGGTAGAGATCTCTTCGTTTTTCATGATGTCGATCAATTTGGCTTTTTCAGTATTGATGACTTTTCCGCGAAGTGGCAAGATTGCTTGGAACGTGCGGTCACGCCCTTGCTTGGCTGAACCACCTGCAGAATCTCCCTCCACGAGATACAATTCATTGCGTTTTGCATTTCGTGACTGAGCAGGAGTCAACTTACCCGATAGTAATGTGTCGTTCTTTTTGCGCTTTTTGCCGCTTCTTGCTTCTTCACGTGCTTTTCGGGCTGCTTCACGTGCTTGTTGTGCACGAATTGCTTTTCGAATCAAGGAAGCTGTCAGTTCAGCATTTTCCTCTAAAGTATATTGCAACTTTTCAGAGATTACCGTATCCACTGCGCTTCGTGCCTCATTCGTTCCAAGCTTCCCTTTTGTCTGCCCTTCAAACTGCAACATATTTTCGGGGATGCGGACAGAGATGATAGCCGCGATACCTTCTCGGACATCTGACCCATCTAAGTTTTTATCTTTTTCTTTCAACAAGCCCGTCTTGCGTGCATAGTCATTGAACACACGTGTCAGTGCTGCTTTCGCACCTGTCTCATGAGTTCCGCCATCGCGCGTTCTGACATTGTTAACGAATGACAAGATGGTCTCTGAGTAGCCATCATTGAACTGGAAGGCAAATTCCACTTCGATTTCAGACTGAATACCTTCCATATAGAATACGTTATGAAGTGTATCTTTCTCTTCGTTCAAATAACCAACGAACGCTTCTATTCCTGTCTCATAGAAATACACTTCTTCGATGTCTGTACGCTCATCTTTTAATGTGATGCGCAATCCTTTCAATAGGAAGGCGGACTCACGGAGACGCTCACTTAATGTTTCGAAATTATATTTTGTAACTGAAAAAATCATATCATCCGGCAAGAAACGGACAAGTGTCCCCGTCTCTTTCGTCTTCCCCGTCTCATGCAGCGCCACTTCGACTTTGCCGCCGTGCGAGAACTTTTGATAGAACTTCTTGCCGTCCCGGTGGATCTCGACTTCTACCTCACTGGAGAGTGCGTTCACTACAGAAGCACCTACCCCGTGGAGGCCTCCACTCGTTTTATAACCGCCTTGGCCAAATTTCCCTCCGGCATGCAGTACGGTGAAAATTACTTCTGCTGTCGGTTTCCCTGTTTTATGTGTTCCTGTAGGCATACCGCGTCCGTAATCCCGAACAGATATGCTGTTGTCGTCATGTATCGTTACATCGATCTGTGTGCCAAATCCAGCTAAGCTCTCATCTACTGCGTTATCGACAATCTCGTAGACCAAATGGTGTAAACCCCGTGTATCTGTCGAGCCGATATACATCCCAGGACGCTTGCGGACGGCTTCGAGACCTTCTAATACTTGAATATCATCATCTGTGTAGGCTGTTAATGTCTGTTTTGCCAAGTTGTTCTCCCCCATCAAACATGCGTTCTATTTTAACGATACGCTTGTCTAGCAGTGCTGTCAACCGCTAGACCGTCATTCTATAAGTGTAAAGAAACAGTGAAAAGATTGCAATGCAGTATGTCCAATCAAAATTCGAATATGGTACACTACTAGTAGCAAAAGAGACATTTAAAGGAGACTGCCATGACTACAGCACTAGTACTTTTACTTGCCTACTTACTCGGGTCTATTCCGACAGGCCTTATTATAGGAAAGATTTTCTTCAAAACCGACATTCGTGAACATGGGAGTGGGAACCTCGGAGGGACAAACACCTTCCGCGTACTCGGTAAACCCGCGGGTCTGATTGTCTCACTGATCGATATTTTAAAAGGAACAGCTGCCGTATTGCTCGTTGCATTGCCAGTATTCGCAGACGTCGGCATTCATCCATTGATTTTAGGTGCGATTGCGGTCATTGGCCATATGTATCCTGTGTTTGCAGGGTTTCGAGGTGGAAAAGCCGTTGCGACTTCTGCGGGTGTATTACTCGGCTATAACTGGTTGTTCTTCTTGATCTTACTTGGATTATTCTTCTTATTGTTAAAACTGACAAAGATGGTGTCTCTGACGTCAATTTTACTTTCACTCATCGCCTTTTTGATGGCGGTCGGGTCACATTTCTTGATTCGACCGGACGTTCCACTTATTCTGTTAATAAGCGTCTTGTTGGTGTTCATCGTGTATCGTCATCGCGCGAACATCACACGAATTCGTCAAGGAACAGAACCAAAAATAACGTGGATCTAGGAAGTGATACAGATGAAAATCGAAATTTCACAACAAGCACTCGAGTGGTTCGAGCAGGAAATGGAAGCGCGCTCGGGAGAATGGATTCAGTTTTACGCACGGTACGGAGGTAGCAGCAAACTTCATGAAGGATTTACGCTTGGTATGACAAAAGCAGAGCCGGATGAAGCAGCTATCCAACAAGATGAAAATGGCATTCATTTTTATATCGAAGAACGCGACTTATGGTACTTCGATGGACATGATTTGCATGTCCACTTAAATGAAGACCGAAAAGAAATTGAATTTGACTATAAAAAGGATCGTAACCCTTAGAGGGTGCGATCCTTTTTCTCTACAAATTTTGCATATTGATCCTCAATGCCTTCTAGCCGTAATATCTTCTCCTGCCATTCCCCAAATAAGTCAAAGTGGGGATACGATTCCTTTCGATCGATCCATTGCTTTTTCAAGCCATATTGTTCTCCCCACTTAGCCAGTTGATCAATATCCTGAGCACCTACTTTTGTGACAGAGGTAGACCCTGGGAATCGTGGGTCCATCCAATAATGCGTTAAAAAAGCAATTTCTCCTTGCTGTATTTTTGACTTCCATTGTACGAGCTCGTCACGCGTGATTCCGAATGCCATTATGTATTCACACACGCATTCTCATATGCCTCATGCCATTCTTTATCTACCTTAGATAAAGGGACAGGGCGGAACGTCTCTTTCGCTACAAGGGTATGAATCGTTTTAGCTGTTGCTGCAACCGTTCCATCCTCTTTGACCACTTCATATCCATAAATCGTCTTCAAACGACTATACGAGTCTATCCAAGTTGAAACCGTCACTGTCTCGCCGTATCTGACACTTTGTTTATATTGAATGGATACATCGAGAACCGGCGATAGAAATCCTTTTTCCTCAAGTCCCGCATAATCGAATCCTAAATCCTTTATCAATTGTGTGCGGCCCATCTCTAACCAAACTAAATAATTGGCGTGATAGACGACACCCATTTGATCCGTTTCTGCGTAGCGCACTTCAATTAATTTTGTACTTTTCAAGTTGCTTCACCTCAAGTAACAGTATACATGATACAAGTTAGTTCTAGCGAAAAGACAGTACTATTCAAATATAATGTATTACTTTATTAAAATTATTTAAATATAACATTATATAAATTGCGTTATTATACTCACTTATATTGTGTTTTTGGCATAATAAAACCCCTCCCCACCGAAGTGGAGAGAGGTCGTTTAAAAACTTATGCTTCTAACATTTTGTTACGAAGTACCATTTGAAGGATACCACCATGACGGTAGTAATCTACTTCTACTTCAGAGTCGAAGCGAGCAAGTACTTGGAATGTCTTTTCAGAACCATCTTTTGCTTTTGCAGTAACAGTTAAGATATCACGTGGTTTAATGCCTTCTGCGATATTCACGCTGATCTCTTCAGTTCCAGTTAAACCAAGTGTCTCTGCGCTCTCACCCTTCATGAATTGAAGTGGTAGTACGCCCATCATGACAAGGTTTGAACGGTGAATACGCTCATAGCTTTCTGCGATAACTGTTTTGATGCCTAGAAGGTTTGTACCTTTCGCAGCCCAGTCACGAGAAGAACCCATACCGTAATCTTTACCAGCAAGAACAACAAGTCCTGTACCATCTTGTTGGTACTTCATTGCTGCATCATAGATTGCCATGATTTCACCAGTTGGCCAGTACGTCGTGTAACCGCCCTCTGTACCTGGTGCTACTTGGTTACGGATACGGATGTTTGCAAACGTACCACGCATCATGACTTCATGGTTCCCACGGCGTGAACCGTATGAGTTGAAGTCACGGATCTCTACGCCATTCTCACGAAGGTAGCGACCTGCTGGTGTGTCTTTACCAATCGCTCCGGCTGGAGAGATATGGTCTGTTGTAATTGAATCGCCAAATTTCGCAATAACGCGAAGTCCAGCAAGTGTTTGAATGTCTTGTGGCTCTTTCGATAGACCTTCGAAGAACGGTGGGTTCTGAATGTATGTTGAGTTCTCATCGAACGCATACAGGTCATCGTCTGGAGTTTCAATTGCATTCCACTCTTCGTTCTCTGTGAATACGCGTGCGTACTCTTTGCGGAACAATTCAGGTGTTACTGTAGAGTGAACAGCTTCTTTCACTTCTTCAGTTGTTGGCCAGATATCTTTGAAGAATACGTCGTTCCCGTCTTTGTCTTGACCGATTGGGTCGTTTTGAAGATCGATATCAACCGTACCTGCAAGTGCATACGCCACAACCAGTGGTGGTGAAGCCAAATAGTTTGCTTTTACTAATGGGTGAACACGGCCTTCAAAGTTACGGTTACCAGAAAGTACGGAAGTCACTAGTAAATCGTTATCGATGATGCCTTGCTCGATTTCAGGAAGAAGTGGTCCTGAGTTCCCGATACATGTTGTACAGCCGTATCCAACTAAGTTGAAGCCGATTTGCTCAAGTGGTGCGAGCAGTCCTGAATCTTGAAGATAGCCTGTTACAACTTTTGAACCTGGTGCTAATGAAGTCTTCACGTAAGCAGGAGGAGTTAATCCTTTTTCAACTGCTTTCTTTGCTACAAGACCAGCGCCAAGCATTACGTATGGGTTGGAAGTGTTCGTACAAGAAGTGATTGCAGCGATTGCAACAGCACCTGTAGGAATCGTTACTTCTTTGCCATCAAGCTCGATTTCTGCAGTTTTTGCGAACTCTTTCTTTGAAAGACCGAAACCTTGGTTTCCTTGTGGAGCGACTACAGCTTTGTTGAATTCTTCTTTCATTGCTGAAAGTGGAATCAAATCTTGTGGACGCTTAGGACCTGAAAGGTTTGGTTCGATTGCAGAAAGGTCTAATTCAATGATGTCTGTGTATGTTGGTTCAACTGAATCTGCTGTGAAGAACATGTCGTTTGCTTGTAAGTAAGCTTTCACGACTTCAATGTTCTCGTCTTCACGGCCAGTTAAGCGCATGTAGTCAAGTGCCTCTTCGTCAACTGGGAAGAAACCACATGTAGCACCGTACTCAGGAGCCATGTTGGCAATCGTTGCACGGTCAGCAAGTGGAAGTTGAACAACGCCAGGTCCGAAGAACTCAACGAATTTACCAACTACGCCAGCTTTACGTAAAACTTCTGTTACTTTAAGTGCCAAGTCAGTTGCAGTCGTTCCGTTTGGAAGGTCTCCAACTAAACGTACACCGATAACTTCTGGGATTGGGAAATAGGAAGGTTGACCAAGCATTCCAGCCTCAGCTTCGATACCACCAACACCCCATCCAAGTACACCGATACCGTTGATCATCGTTGTATGAGAATCTGTACCGACTAATGTATCTGGGAATGTTTCAAATGTACCGTCTTCATTTTCAACAGCATGGACAACATTCGCTAAGTACTCTAAGTTTACTTGGTGAACGATACCAGTTGCTGGTGGAACTGCACGGTAGTTGTCGTATGCTTTTTGTGCCCAGCTAAGGAACTGGTAACGCTCTGCATTACGCTCAAACTCAAGCTCCATGTTTATACGAAGCGCATCGTTTGTACCGTATTTATCAACCTGAACTGAGTGGTCAATTACAAGGTCCACTGGGATTTCAGGATTGATTTTTGATGGGTCTCCACCCATTTTAGCCATTGCTGAACGTAATGCAGCAAGGTCAACGACTACAGGAACTCCTGTGAAATCTTGAAGGATAACGCGTGAAGGTTTGAATGGTACCTCTGCTTCTGGGTCGTTTTCTTTGCCCCAGTTTGCTAGTTTGCCAACGTGATCTTCTTTGATCACATACCCGTCGTATTGACGAAGTACAGACTCAAGAAGAACTTTAATTGAATACGGCAGACGTGAAACGTTTGCGATTCCAGCTTCTTCTAAAGCTTTCAGACGGTAGTAGTTGTACGTTTTGCCATTGACTTCGAATGAAGCACGGCTTTGGTGTAAGTTACTTTTTGCCATCGTGTTTCCTCCTTTACAATCTTGAAAGAGACATATGTCGCTTTTCTCCACTATTAATCATACGCTACCTAGATTGATAAGTAAATTACATTAAAATTATAAATCTTGATAAGTATTGTTTATATCTTTAATTGTTTTCGGACTTCTTGTAGCTGCTTCACATGGCGGAGTTCGTGGTACCCAAGAAAATCAAACCATTGTTCCAAGGATAGATAGCCAAACACGGGATGTTTCATCGCGAGTTGCTTTTTCTGTTCACGTGAAAAGCTCTTGTACATCTCAAGCACATCCATCCGAGACTCGAACAATAGATTGAGTATCTCATTTTTTGACTTCTCGGCAGCCTGTGGGTCAACAGGTGCTGGTGCATGCACTTTGAGGCTACGAACTGTTGTGAAGCGAATCGGTTTTTTAACTGTTTTCTTTTCCTCGGTCTTTCTTTTTTTCATCAAGGATGCGATGTACCTGTCCATCAACGCAATATGTTCGCTTACTTCTTTTGGACTCCAAGTAGTGGCGTCGGGTTTTCGATTGAAGTCTTGCTCAGACACGGTATGAAGTTCTTGAATCAGTTTGTCACGTGTCGCGTTTAAGTGTTTTAAAGTATCCATAACTATCTCCTCACAGTAAAAAGAGTGGAAAGCTCTTCCACTCTTTTAGTAAAATTGAATAAAGTCAAAGGCGAGAGTAACAACGAACAGACTGTGAAGTGCAGCGAACCACATGCCGTGTTTCGTCCAACGCTTATGCATCTCCTGATCCATAGTTGTGTACCTCCTTTTGTTTTTAGTATACAATTTTTCAGAACATTTGAAAAACATTTTCCTTTGAAAGGGTGGTAAAAATGAAAGAAGCTTTACTCGTAGTTGATTATACAGTAGATTTTGTAGCAGATGATGGTGCTTTGACTTGTGGCAAACCAGGACAAGCGATCGAGGGTAAAATCGTAGCGTTATGTGAAGAATTTGCTAGCAGCAATAAAGTCATTGTGTTCCCCGTTGATTTACATTATAAAGATGATCCGCATCATCCGGAAACAAAACTTTTTCCTCCACACAATATAGAAGGAACTTCCGGGCGCGATTTGTATGGTGAACTTGCTTCATTTTATGAAACGAATAAGCAGAGCGTCTATTGGATGGACAAGCGTCGCTATAGTTCATTTGCTGGCACGAACCTTGATCAATACTTACGCGAGCGAAAAGTAGATACAGTTCATATAGTAGGGGTTTGTACAGACATCTGTGTTCTTCATACAGCCGTCGATGCTTACAATCTCGGATACTCGATCGTCATTCATCAAGATGCAGTCGCATCCTTTGATCCACAAGGCCACGAATGGGCTCTCCGGCACTTTGCATCGACATTAGGTGCGGTCGTAAAATAATTTTTTAAGAAAAAGGTTTATACTTTCTTGTCTTAGGTTATTTAAAGAGTGTACTCATACACTAACATTAGACAAGGAGTGAAGGAAAATGGGATTCATTTTATACTTAATCGTAGGCGGTATCATCGGGTGGTTAGCTGGACTTATTCTTGGTAAAGATATTCCTGGTGGTATTATCGGAAACATCATCGCAGGTATCGTAGGTGCTTGGGTAGGTGGACTACTCTTCCCTGATTTAGGTCCTGTAATAGCGGACATCGCGATTATTCCAGCATTGATTGGTGCTATTATCGTAGTGTTCATCGTATCATTCATTTTAAAATCTATGCGTAAAGCATAATGAAAAGCCTCCCGAATCTGGGAGGCTTTTTTACTTGGCTTGGGTGACTTGTTCAGGATAGTTTTCTTTGTACAAGGAGTAAAAATGAAGGACATCCGCTACATATTGATCACTGCGGTTGTATAAAAAGATGGCTGATTCTAAATCCCCGTCTGCAGCACCGTTTGATCCTAAATAATTGGCAGCGCTATAGACCGCATCGGTGATATTGTACGGGTCAGCAATGCCATCCCCGTCTCCATCCACACCATATCCCCCGTAATACGCAATCACTTCAGGATCTGTCTTTTCCTCTTCAGGAATCTCCCCTTCCCCTAGTCCCCCGCACGTCGGATGCGTCCAGCCAACAAATGTACATGGCATAAACTGCATATGCCCTTCTGCACCAACTGGTGACAACAGTGGATCCATCGTTGAAAAACGCGTCTCAATCCGGTGATGGGCAGCAAGTAGTTGCCACGGCACGCCGTATTCAAGTTCTGCAGATTGATAGACCGCAACGTACTCCTCAGGAATTTCGGGATCGCGGAATTCGATGACTTTTGAGTCGACGAATTGGCCGATCTCATGAGTCCATGCGATATTCCGAAGCTCATGCCAACCAATAACGCTTATAAAATAGGCTACAACCATGATAGGCAAAAACAAGAGAAGTGCCCACAAACGGAAGTAGATGCGTGATTTTAATTTGAATTTTTGTTGTTTTTTCATATCCGTTCACCTTTTCATTTCGCTTGTCCCATCATACTATAAACTTTCAAATAAAAAAACTGCCCGCTACGGGACAGTCTTAATTTGATAATGCATCCATATCTTCAACGATTTCTTCAACGGGTACTTCGCTCACACCGCTATAGTTCTTCACGACAATCCCCTCTTGATCAACAAGGTAGAAGCTGCTTCCGTGAATGACTTGGTCTGAATTCGGATCATTTTGTACAATGGCTTTAAACGAGTTCCGTGCAAGTTGTGAAATAAACGTCTGGTCGTAGCCCGTCAACAATTCCCATTTCGACTCATCCGCAACATCATACATCTCTAAGTAAGAAGTAAGCACTTCCGGTGTATCAACAGCTGGGTCCACACTGAACGCTACTATTTTATACTCTTCCACACCCGCTGCTTCAAGTTCTTCTTGAATATCTGTCAAGTTGTAGGTCATCGGTGGACAGATGGTATTGCAATTCGTGAAAATGAAGGTCGAGAGCCAGATGGTCCCCTTTAAATCTTCAAGAGAAACGTCCTCCCCACGGTGATTGGTCACCGAGAACGAATCTACTTCCCAGTCCGTCTGTGCTTCAAAGCCACCACAACCAGCCAGTAACAACATGACAAGACTCATTACTACTGCAATCTTCTTCAACTGAATCACTCCTCGTCTCTTTCTAATGATAGCCGAGGGATGAGGAGTGTTCAATCGTTTGATTCTTACACTTTTGTGACAGGGTTGATTGCCACTAGTACATCTCGAATGGCTTCAAGTCGTGATTCGATTCGATGTAGTAAGTAAAACGACACCACTACGGGAAAGCCGATCTCTTGCACAAGTGCGATCCATTGCTCCATATAGTCTCCTCCTTTTAAAAAACCCTCCCCCGAATCGGAGGAGGGAAGTTCGTTAAAATAACTGCTGGACGTTGCGGTCGACGATTTGAGCGGACACGGCTTCTGTCACTGGATTGGTGTCGATCAAGAACACTTGTGACGTGATGATTTGTTGCATCGCGGCTTCTACTTCTGGTACCGTCAAGTTGTCGCGTGGCTCTTCGACAGCTACTGTTACTTTCTTGCCCGCAGCGTTGCCGAATTCAAGTTGTAATGTTTTGGCCATTTAAAGGGCCTCCCTTCTTGGTTAGATAATTTCTTCCATTTCTTGCTTTTGTGCTGCGAGTAATTCTTTTGCTGAAAGTGAAGAGATTGTGACAGCTGCTTGGAACAGCTGATCTGCAGGTAGAGACGAATCAATCCCTGTATAACTCTTCGTGTGACGTTTCGGCTTGCCATCTCCTGTCATTCCGTCATCATAGACGAGGCGGAATGACGCACTTCTAAGTTGATACGATGCCATGTGTATCACCTCCTTCATACGCTATATAGAGCGCACGTGAAAAAAGGGATACCTCGAGGTGAATTTTCTTCAAGAACCTTGTATACTTAACTCGAGGTGAACAACTGTGTTAGAAGGCTGGTTTTTATGGTTTATCCTATTTTGGGTCGTCGTTTTGATCACGTTGATGGCAATCGGTGGCTATTTCATGTTCCGCAAGTTTTTAAAGGCACTCCCGAAAGAAGACGGTAAATCCGACCTGGATTGGGAATCCTATTATGTTGACAAGACGATTCATCTATGGTCTGAAGAACAAAAAGCATTATTGAACGAACTCGTGGCACCGGTTCCGGAAATTTTCCGCCCAGTTGCCAAACAAAAGATTGCAGGACGTATTGGACAATTGGCATTAGAAGAAAATGCCGACGCCATCACGCAAGAATTATTAATCCGTGGGTATATTCTAGCGACTCCCAAACGCGATCACAAATTCTTGCGTAAAAAGATGGATGAATTAGAAATCGATTTGACACCGTATGAAGTGTATTTTCATCAAGAAAAGACCGTACCACTCAAAAACTGAGTGATACGGTCTTTTTTTAAGTCAGAGCTTTGTATTTTTTGTACATCATCAATCGCCATGGCACAATCATTCCAAATGCCAGTAACCAGAACATGCCGCTTAGTTCACCGACATCGATTTCGCTGCTTAGTACAAGCTTGAGTACGATCCGCAGACCGAGAAGTCCAAATAAAATAAAAATGAACGCTTTCGAAGGTTTTAGGTAAACTTCGCCGTCACGTTTTTCAAAATTGGACGTTTTAACAAGTAAAAATGAAAACAATACGCCGACTGCCAGTGCCTCCAGTACGTTGATCCACGGGACACGGAAGAATGGAAACAAAAACATCAACGCTCCTGTAGACATGAATAGCGGTGGTAGCAAAATCTTTTTTGCACTCGCTGGCTTTTTCGCAGCGCGACTGCGGACGATTGTAAGAAGCGTCCCCATCACGATTGCACTGACAAGTGACAAGGTCACAAGCAGTTCTTCAGAAATAAAGTCAAACATCAGCAGATCCTCCGTCAAGCAACTTTAATCGAAATTGTAGTTCTTGCATCGGAACAAATCTCGCAAAACGCTGCACTTCTCTTCCGGACTCCCATAAAATCACGACGGGTGCTGTGAAAAGTGATAATTGACCGGCCACTTCTGGTACTTGGGCGATATTCACTTTAAAAAATGGAACTGTTGGATAGTCGTCTTCAATAGCCTCTACTTGCGGACGCAAGCCTTCACAGACGGAACAACCGTCTGTCTTCACAAACAGCAGTCCTTTTGGGTTCGACTCGAACGCCTCTTGCCACGTATCGAATGATTGAATGTCTTTCATAGTTCCACTTCCTTAAAATCCTGTAAAGTCACCGAAGATTGGTGTTAACACACGAATGATCCATGTCAGTCCGTCAAAGAATAACACTACACCAAGTGCTATCATGATGTACCCGCCGACCTTCATAAATTTTGCACTGTTTTTGCGCATCCAGTCCGTGCGTGTCACAAAGAAGGATAGCAAGAAGAATGGAATGGCAAAGCCGAGTACGTAGGCGATCATATACCACACACCAAGTTCAGGGTTTGATCCAGCCATTACAAGAACCGCTGCAAGGATCGGCCCTGTACATGGCTGCCATCCAGCTGCAAACGCTATCCCGATCAAACTACTGCCTAAATAACCAGAAGGTCGATTCTTAAATTGTAGTCGTTTTTCAGACATCAGCATTTCCGGCTTAAAGATTCCTACGACAAGTAATCCAAATACGATAATCAAAATAGCGCCGATTTGACGGATGAGGTCACCGTATTGAATAAAGAATGTACCAAGCCACGTTGTTGCAAAACCTAATGCTATAAATATAACGGAAAAACCAAGCAAGAAGAACAATGTATGGAACATCCCTCTTCGTTGCATTTTCTTTTTATCTGTTTTGATCTCTTCAATCGTCATCCCTGTTATATAGGACAAGAAAGCCGGGTAAAGAGGCAAGGTACACGGGGAGACAAAGCTCAAGAAACCTGCACCAAAAGCAAGCCAGATGGTCACATCGGTTGCCAAAAAAATCACCCTTTCAGCTAAACTACATCCATCGTATCAGACTTTTCCTCTTTACACCCTACTCTTGCTCATGACAGTTTTATGACATTTGTTCTTCGACAATTCCATTTTGAAGCTGATACATTTTGTGATAGAGCCCTTTTTGACGAATCAGTTCTTGGTGCGTGCCGCGTTCAACGATCTCTCCTTGGTGCAAAACAAGAATCAGTTCTGCGTCTTGAATCGTGCTGAGTCGGTGTGCGATAGCAATCGTCGTACGGCCTTTTCTCATCTTCTCAAGACTCGTTTGAATCGCCACTTCTGTCTCGGTATCGATGTTGGCTGTTGCTTCATCTAGAATCAATACTTTCGGGTCTGTTGCCATGGTGCGCGCAAACGCAACCAGTTGGCGCTGTCCACTTGAGAATGTTGATCCGCGCTCTGTCACTTTTTGCTGATACCCATCTGGCAGTGCGCGTATAAAGCTGTCCGCTTGCACAAACTCTGCAGCAGCACGCACTTGTGCGCTCGTCATCTCTGGTGCATGGAGGCGAATATTGCTTTCAATGTCGCCGTAGAATAAGAATGGATCCTGGAGCACAAGCCCCATCTTCTTTCGTAACTCACTCATCGGAAAGTCTTTTAAAGAATGTCCATCGATGAGGATTTCCCCGTTTTCGTATTCGTAGAACCGCATCAACAAATTGATGATCGAGCTCTTCCCACTTCCGGTGTGCCCAACTAAGGCGACCGTCTGTCCAGGCTCCGCAGTGAACGAAATGTTCTTCAGTACGTCTTGGCGTCCATCATACGAGAACGTCAAATTGCGGAATTCGATTTTTCCGTCGAGTATTTTGGCAGCAGGATTGTTCGCCTGTGCCGGTGCCATATCTTCTTCGTCCATCAGTTTAAATACGCGTGAAGCAGCAACGATAGCTTGCTGGAAAATCGAAAGTCGTTGCATCACTTGATTGATCGGCTCGAAGAAACGGTCGATGTAGGCAACAAATACATAGATCACCCCGACTTCAACCGGGTTCGAGAAAGACGTGATTCCGAAATAACTCAATACCAGGATAATAGCCAATGCGTACACCAAATCGATGGCTGGACGAAGAAGCAAACTGTCGAGCTTGATATTGCGGCCTCCTGCTTGGAAGTGCTTGTCATTGATTTCGCTGAATTCATCTCTCAAACGTTTTTCTTGGCGGAATGCTTGGATCATGCCCATTCCAGAAATGGATTCTGCAAGTTTTGCATTGAGTTGCGAAAGACGTTCGCGAAGGTCTTGGTAGACGACGGAACTGTGTTTACGGTACGTGTAGATGATAAATCCTAAAATCGGTAACAACAATGTCGCCATCAGTGCGAGTTGCGGATTAATCAAGAACATCGCAATGTAGACCCCGATGATCAAGAATCCGGCTTGGACGAATCCGACAAGTACACTGACAAACATATCCTTGATGGCTTCTGTATCGTTCGTGACACGTGATACGATGCTTCCGGCAGGCGTGCGGTCGAAATAGCGCATGCCAAGCCCCTGTACCTTCGTGAAGACATCGATTCGCATCGTCTGGATAATTTTCAAGGCAAGTTTTTGGAATGTCATCAGTTGGAAATAGCTGATCACGACATTACTGATCTGAATGAAAAGATATCCTGCAGCAAGCCCAATAATGGCTGCTTGCGGGAACGAACCGACTGTTAAATAGTCATCGATGTAGATTTTAATTAAATAGGGCCCGACCAGATCTCCTACGACTGTCAAAGTAAGTAGAACGAGGGCAATCGCCAACATCTTTTTATGTGGGAGTAAATAGCGTAGTAAACGTTTTACGACTTGCCACTGCATTTTCCCGGTCAGTTTGGGCATTTTCTCATCCATGGATGTCGCCTCCTTGCTCTACGAGTGACTCGAGCTGCTGGAGCTGGTACATCTCGAAATACGTGCCTTGTTGAGCCATTAATTCGTCATGGGTCCCTTTTTCTTTAATGGTCCCGTCTTCCATCACGATGATTTGGTGTGCATGTTGAATGGCACTTAGTCTGTGTGATGTGATGATCGTTGTTTCATCTGTTCGCTCTGCTTTTAGTGATTCTAAAATGGCCTCTTCCGTCTTTGCGTCCACCGCTGACAAGGAGTCATCGAGTATCAACAATTCTGGTTGCATCATGAGTGCACGTGCAATCGAAATCCGTTGTTTTTGACCACCAGATAGCGAAACGCCTCGTTCACCTACAATGGTGTCGTACCCATCCGTAAACCGTGTGATGTCTTCATGAATCGCTGCAAGTTTTGTCGCGCGTTCGATTTCTTGTTGGCTTGCTTTGACATTTGTGAATGCAACGTTCAACCCAACTGTCGTTGAGAATAAGAAATGGTCTTGTGGAACGTAGCCGATCGCTTCAAGCAGACTCTCTTTTTTGTAATCACGAATATCGTGTGTGCCATATGTGATACTTCCTTTATATCCTTCAAATTCACGCATCAACAGTTTTAGAATCGCCGTCTTTCCGGAGCCAGTTCGTCCGACGATACCTAATGTCTCCCCGCGGTCCAGTGTGAAATGGACGTCACGAAGGCCCACACGCTCATCCCCTGGGAATGAGAACGCATCAATCGCAAATGTTACTTTGCCTTGAGGTTTCACTTCCAGTGCGCCAACACGGTCATCAATGTCGACTGGTTCCGATAGCAGTTGCTGGATGCGCTCATACGAAGCACGGCCACGCTCTACGATGTTGAACAACCAACCAAACGCTAGCATCGGCCACACGAGTAAGCCAAGATACGTATTGAATGCTACAAGGTCTCCAATTGTCATCTCATCCGCTAAGATGAACTGGGTACCGAAGCTGATCGCTAAGAAGAAACATGCTCCAACGATGAGTGAAATCGTTGGGTCGAACAATGAGTCGACTTTTGCTACACGGATGTTCTTATCGACGACTTCTTGTGACAGGCGTTTAAAGTCTTCCGTATCTTCTTGTTCTTGTCCGAACGTCTTAATGACCTTGATTCCACTAATACTTTCTTGGGATTTGTCGTTCAGGTCAGAGAACGCTTCTTGTGCAAAACGGAAGCGTTGGTGTAACAATCGTCCGTAATAACTAGTTGTCAGTACCATGATGGGCATTGGTAGTAAGGCAATCAATGTCAGCTTCCAGTTGATGGTGATGGCCATCGCAGCAATCACAAATCCACCAGTTGCTAGTGAATCAACGAGTGTCAGCACGCCTGCCCCTGCTGTTTGTTGCACAGCCGACAAATCATTCGTTGCATGTGCCATCAAATCTCCGACGCGTCGTTTTTGATAAAACGAAGGGGACATCCGGCTAAAATGGTGAAACAATGTCTGACGCATACGACGAGCAAGCAAAATTGCTGAGCCGAAGATCATCATTCGCCAGTAGTAGCGGAGAATATACATTAGTAGTGCAGCCCCTGCAAGTAAACCGAGCCACTGCATGAGTAGCTGTGATGTAAGCCGTTCTTCATTGATGGCATCGACGACTTCTCCGATGATGCGCGGAGGAATCAGTGTCAAGAATGCCACAAACAGCAGCATGACGACGCCGAGTCCGTAGTGCCATTTTCTCTCTTTAAAGAACCAGGCAAGGTCTAAAAATACCCTCATGTGTTCGTTCCCCTTTTCTCGTACAATTTAAAAACCTTATTTAGTTTAGCAAATCTTCAAACATTTCGGAAGACGAACAACTGAAATAATTTCGAAAATAGAAATATCACATCTTTTTATGACCGCCAAGAAGAGTTGCTCGGTAACGCGCTGTACCGTCCGCTGTATAGGATACGGCACGTAAAACAGCGGTCGAACCATATTTTCTACGAAGTGCATCGATTGTTTGGCCGAGCCGTTGCTCGCGGATCTGTTCAGTGTGGGTAAATAAATTTAATTGAAGGGAATCGTCCTCCTCGATGTTACTGACAGAGAGTGCGATTCTACGCACGGGACTGCCATCGTAAAAAGTGTCCATCAAGCGGTCAAATGCAGCGTAGATGACAGATGTTCGGTTGGTAGCTTCGTCAATCGATAGAGAGCGACTGAACCCGCCGAATTTGCTGTAGCCGATACTCATATGCATCGTGCGACCGACCTTCCCTGCTTCTCGCAGGCGGCGTGCCACGTCTTCTGTCATTTCGAGTACGACGGCCATCGTTTCTTTTTTGGAGTTGTAGTCGCGGAACAAGATCTGCCCCTTGCCGTAACTGATCTGTCCTTCCATGATGGGTGCACCGACTTCAGATAGATCAATCCCCCACGCGTGGTGATACAGTTGATTCCCCATCACACCGAATTTTGCTTCGAGTTGCTCGAGCGGGGTGTGAGCAAGATCGCGAACTGTGAAAATGCCCATAGCGTTGAGTGTAGCTTCCGTTCGAGTGCCGATTCCCCATACTTCCCTCAGAGGAGAGACGGGCCAGAGTTTTTCTGGAACATCTTCGTAGGTCCACTCGGCAATGCCAGTTTTTTTCGCTTCTAGGTCAAGTGCGAGTTTGGAAAGCAACATATTTGGTCCAATGCCAATGCTGCAAGGGATTTGAAATTGACGCTTCAAATCATCTTGAATTTTGCGAGCGACATCCCACGGGTCACCCCATAGTTTTTCGGTGCCTTTTAAGTCAATGAAGCTTTCGTCGATACTGTACACATGAAGGGATTCCATCGGGACGAGTTGATTTAAGTAACGGGTAATTTCTGCTGAGACTTTCACATAGAGCTCCATTTGCGGCTGGATGATGCGTATTGCGGGGTGGTTTGGAATTTCAAACCGACGTGTACCGGTTTTGACGCCAAATTGTTTTTTCATTCTCGGAGAAGCGGCAAGGACGACACTTCCTTTTTGTTCGAGGTTGCCGACGATGGCGATGGCTTCTTGTTGGATATCGAGGCCATAGACGGCTGCAGAACAACTTGCAAAGAAGCTTTGCATGTCGATGCAAAGAATCTTGCGCGGTTCAAGTAGTTCATACATAACAATTCCGCCTTTCTATTCTAGTTTGATTTAGTATACACCGAACACACGTTCTTAATCTAGTGCGGAATGTTTTTTGATCGAGGAAAAATTTGTCGGGGTTAACTCCTCAAGAAAAAAAGAGCCCGGGGTGAGGTGCCTGTTTTAGACTCAATTCTGGTAGGGCTGGAGACTCAGTTCGAGACGGAGTCGAAGAAGTGTGGCTCCTGAACTGCCGCTCTAGAATTGTGGCTGTGACAGGCTCCGTATGATTACGCACCGATAGAGCATTTGTCTGTCATCCGAGGTTCGATTCTGTCTAAAGAAATAAAAACCAACAGTGGCCGATTCGCTTATTGAGCGAATCGGCCACTATTCTTCTTAGTTCTCAACAAAATCAACCTGTATTTGGCAAGTAAGAAATGTATGAAATGGCAATTAAAAATGTTGCTTGCCAGATGCATCTCTCCACCGTATTTAGTTATTCATTAATGATTCTTTCATTCGATTGCTAGGCCCTTTAAAGACGACGAGATGTGAGTGATGGATTAAACGATCGATTACGGCCTCAGTCAATATAGGGTCCCCAAACACATGGTTCCACTCACTGAACCGTAGGTTCGTTGTAATGATAAGACTCTTTCTCTCATAACACATGCTGATCACTTGGAAGAGTAATTCTGCACCACTCTTGTGTAGAGGGATATACCCTAGCTCATCCAGTATCAATAAATCGACCTTCTCTAGCTGTTTATAGAACTTCCCCAAAGTGCCTCTCTCATGTAAATCCATCAACTTGTTCACCAATCCTGCGATGGTGTAGAAACGAACGTTTAATCCCGTCTCTTGAATCGCATTCAAGCCGATTTTTGTGGATAAAAAGGTTTTGCCCGTGCCCACGCCTCCATAGAAAATCAGGTTCTCTTTGTTCTCCATGAATTCTCTATTTAAAAAGTATTCGCGATTCAGCCCTTGCGTGTATTCGATATCATCCCATTTGAATTCGACGCTCGGTAATGGCGGTAAGAGCGATTGGGTAAAGAGGAGGTTTGTGCGCCGTTCTTCACGCTGACGCACTTCTGCCTCCATCAGTTTAAGTAGATATTCCTGATTTGAAGTAGCCTCGATCTCTTCAAAGTTTTGACGTATCCAGCTGAGCTTCAATCGCTTTGCGTATTCTTGTATAAGTAGTTCCATCAAGACACACCGCCTTTTTCAAACAACTTGTCGTAATGTGTTGATCCTCTTGATGCCGGTGGCATTGGAGGGATTGAGTCTCTTCTGATATCAAGGCTCACGCGGTCGCTCCGCCCATTGATGAGTTGGTAGAATACCTGTTTGATCGATTCTGCAGAAGGATGCCCGTGCGTCGATGCGATTTTTAGAGATTCTGTTGCCACCGAGAAATCATGTTGTTTCAAGAGGACTGAAAGAAGTCTCAATGCCTCCTGCTTTTCAGGTACTGTGCAGCTGTCTATATATTCTTTCCAATTGACCGGGAGCTGTTCAAAGAAATCCGTGTATTTGATTGCCATTGGCCGTTTGGCCATCAGCTCAAGATATGGTTGCCATTTCATCGACTTCTTATCCTCACCATACAGGCGTGCATGAGTAATGATTGATTCATGTTCTGCCGTCATGATCTCG
>NZ_JBGOBM010000020.1:0-23683 GCF_041475995.1 Chryseomicrobium imtechense
GCCGGTCAAAATCAACTTCTGATTTTGACCGGCATTTTCTTTAATAAGAAACAACGTGTTCACTATTTGACGCTTACGTATAAAAAAGCAAAAAGACTGCAGATAAACTCATCAACTCTTGAGTTTATCTGCAGTCTGAAAGAGCAGCCCTAGAGCTGCTCTTTTTTCGTTGCTTCTTTTGGTACCAGTGCTTCCATATCGTCTCGAACAGTTTCCTTCGCTAATGGGACACCTGAGAAATAAGCGGCTTTTGCCATCATATGACCCCCAACTGGACCTGTGATGAATAAGAATACGATCCCCAAAATAATGCGTGGATTAAAGTTACCTTCTACAAGCCAAAAGTGTAGGAAGACTCCAATCAATATCGACATAACAGCTAGAGTAGCACTCTTAGAGGCTGCATGCGCACGACTATAAACATCTGGCAGACGAATTAAACCAATAGTGGTAACAACAATGAAAAATACCCCGATTGTGATAAAGAGAATGATTAGACTATTTATTAGCATCTCGATCATTTTCAATAATCACTCCCTTCTCCGTAAATTTAGAGAAGGCGATTGTTCCGATGTAAGCAATAATTGCTAACAATAAAATGACCTCTAAGAAAAATGGAGAGTCAAACAGAATTGAGAACAATCCTACTAGCGCAATCAATCCAACACCCATTGAATCAAGCGCAATTACTCGGTCAGGAGTCGAAGGACCTTTCATGAGTCGGTAAAGAAAACCAATTAGACTAACACTTATAGCTCCAACAGCAATCCATAGGAATATGTTCATTTATCGACTCACCTCCATAATTGCTTTTTCAAATGTATTACGAATTGAGTTGACAGCATTGTCCACATCTTCTAAGTCTAATGTGTGTACGTACAACTTCGTACGATCCTCTGAAATATTAATTACTACAGTCCCTGGTGTTAATGTAATCAACATCGAAAGCAGTGTAATTTCCCAGTCTTCTGTCAACTTTGTTTCAAGTTCAAAAATGGCAGGCTTTATATCCATCTTAGGTTTTAAAATCACACGAAGCACAGCGATGTTTGAAACAATTAATTCTTTTAAAAATAGTAACAACAACTTCGCGACAGCCACTACTCGTTCCATGTAAAAACGAGTAGAGAAGAAGCGTCGAAGCATAAACAACATGACGAGTCCCAAGATGTAACCAATGATGAATGTTGCTGCTGAAAATGAATTAGAGAGGAACATCCAAACGAATGCAATAAACACATTTAAAAGTATTTGAAAAGCCATCTAGTTGTTCCCTCCTAACACTGCGTTCACATAAAATGAAGGATCCATCAATTGACGACCTGCTTCTAAGAAGAAGGGTGTCAAGAACTCGATGAATACTCCGTAACCCATTACGAGAATAAATAATACAACTACTGGAGCCATGTATTGGCTATACGTTTTCTTAGGTGGTGCTGGGAATGGTTTTTCACTCCCCCAAAAAGCGTAGATGAAGATACGAATCGCAGATAACAATACGACCATTGTTGAAGCTGCAACTACAATCGACTGCCAAACAAATCCGCCTTCAAGACCCCCTTGGATAATCAATATCTTTCCTGCAAATCCACTGAGTGGTGGAATCCCTGCAAGAGCAAAAACAGCTACAAGATATGTCCAACCAAGCGCAGGGTAGTGATGAATCAGACCACCCATTTCTCGCAAGTTTGTCTTGCCAGTAATAAGAATCAGCACCCCAATCATGAGGAAGAGAAGAGCCTTCACTAACATATCATGGACAAGATAGAGCGTAGCGCCTGTTACGGCAGTGGTGTTAAACGCTGCAAAACCAAATAGGATGACACCTACTGCAATGACGATATTGTAGATGATGATCTTTTTGATATCCATATAAGCGAGCGCTCCTATGCTACCAAAAATAATGGTGGCGATCGCCAACATCATTAATATGTCATGTGTGAATGCAACATCTGTTGTAAAGATGAGCGTGTACACGCGAGCAATACTATAAATACCTACCTTAGTGAGTAATGCACCAAACAGTGCAAGAACAGGAAGAGGAGGTGCATAGTACGCACCAGGCAACCAGAAATAAAGCGGGAAGATACCAGCTTTGATGCCGAATACGACCAAGAACATGATAGCAATCGTAGAAATTACGCCCATGCTTCCGATTTCTCCAAGCTTTACTGATAAATCGGCCATATTTAATGTTCCAGCTACTGAATAGATGTATCCAATGGTAATGACAAATAGAGCGGCAGCCACTATGTTTACAATGATATATTTCATCGATTCGCGCAGTTGGATTCGTTTACCTCCAAGTGCAATTAACACATAAGAAGCCATCAAGAATACCTCAAAGAATACAAATAGGTTGAATATATCTCCTGTTGTAAATGCCCCGTTGATCCCAGATAACATAAAGAGAACAGCAGGGTAGAAGAAGAAGCGTTCTCGCTCTTCACCTAATGCATAGACAGAATACCACAGCACGACGAATGTGATGAGAGACGAAGAGGTGACTAAAAGTACACTCAACATATCTGAGACGAGTGAGATACCAAATGGAGCATCCCAGCTACCTAATGTTACAACTTGTATGCCATCTGTATATACTTTTGTAAGCAATACAACGGAAATAACCAATGTCAGTAGTGCACCGACAATTCCTCCGATGCGTTGAACGGTTAGGTTATTTCTAAATAGTAATAAAACAGTACCAATCAAAAGCGGGACGATGATTGGAAGAACGACTAAATTAATCAATTTCACCCCTGCCTTTCATATGGTCCATATTATCCGTTCCAATTTCTTGGTACGTACGGTAAGCAAGAACAAGTGCAAAAGCTGTTACACCAAATGCGATTACAATTGCAGTTAGTATCAAAGCTTGTGGGAGTGGATCTGCATAATCTGCAACGGTTACTCCTTCACCAACAACGGGAGGTTTGTTTCCTCCTAATCCACCCATTGTTAAAAGAAGAAGGTGAGTTCCATGACTCAATAAGCCTGTTCCGATGATAATGCGCAATAAACTTTTTGAAAGAATCAAATAGGTTGCTGCACTGAATAAGAATCCGGCTATTATCGCCATCATGATTTCCATCAGTTGTCGCCTCCCATCATTTCAATAATTGTAAGTGTTATTCCAACAACGACTAGGTATACCCCAATATCAAAAAATAGGGCAGTATGAATCGATGTCTCACCAAGTAAAGGAATATCAAAATAGTCGTACCAATGTGTGAAGAAAGGGACATTAAATACAATAGCTCCAGCTGCAGTTAAAACTGCAACAATCATACCAATAGCTGTCATGGCGAGATAATTGAAAGGAAGTACTTCCTTTACAGTTTTAAAATCATACGCAAGTAGAAGGAGTACAATCGCCGATGCCATCAGAAGGCCACCGACAAATCCTCCACCTGGCGTGTAGTGTCCTGCAAAGAAGATATGAATCGAGAACAGGAAGATAATGAAGAATGTGACGCGTGTGGTCGTCTGTAAAATTAAATCATTCGACTTCATTTGTAACTGCTCCCTTCTTTTTCTTTTGCAGGCGAAGCTTGATCATGCTGATGATTCCAATTGAAGCAATCATCAATACGCCAATTTCAAAGAGTGTATCAAAACCACGGTAATCCACTAGAATTACGTTTACAATATTTCCGCCACCTGCTTCTGTGTAAACAGTCTCTTTGTAAAACTCAGAGATTGAAGTCAGTTGACGTTGAGAGTAAGCACTAATTCCGATTAATGTAACAGTTAATCCCACGGCAACAGAAATCAAAAAGTTTCCAAATCGGAAGCGGTTGTCTTCTTTGCCTTTGTAATACTTATCTAACTTTGGTAAGTGATAAAACGCTGTTAAGAACAGGGCTACCGAAATTGTTTCGACCACTAACTGTGTTAATGCTAAATCGGGTGCTTTAAAGATGACGTAAAACAGGGCAACTGTGTACCCAACGCCACCAAGTGCGATAACAGCTGTTAGACGTGACCAAGTAATCAAGATCGCCATCACACTACCGATTAATATAATGGTTAACACAACTTCGAATAGACGAATAGGTGCAAGGTTATCAGTCGAAATGGCAAACCCACCTTGTGTGAACAGGGTAGTGATACCGAGAATAGCCATCCCAGCAAACATATAAACTAAATAATCACGAATAGAACCTGTCATAAAGCGGTCAGATAGAGCGCGGTTCCAGTTGAGCGAACCATCCATTAACGTGTCATAGCCACGGTTCAATGTGAACTTCTCAGGCCATTTTGAGTAGATCGGCTGCCACTTCGGCAAGAGTTTATAAAGTAGGAATCCAACGAGAACAACACCTACAGTTAACCATAACGCAGGAGCATCCCAGCCGTGCCATGCTTTAATATAGAATTCAATATCAGCAGCTGAGGCATACGTTGTTGATTGAATGGCTGCCGTTGCTGGTTTCACAAGCCAGTCGCCAATTACATTTGGGACAAAGAATACAAGTACAACCAATGACGCTAAGAACACAGGGGAGATAAGCATGCCAATCGGTGCCTCATGTGGCACTTTAGGCAATTGCTCTTCTTTTCGTGTCCCCATAAATGTATACCAAACAAAATAGATACTATAGATAAACGTAAACACGCTCGCCACCCAAGCTACAATTGGGACTGAGTAAGCGATGGTCATCATAGTTATATCCGCGCTAATGAGACTAAGAACAGCCTCTAAAAACATTTCCTTACTTAAAAATCCGTTAAACGGTGGAAGACCTGCCATCGATAAACTCCCGATCATCGCTACGGTAAATGTGACCGGCATCAAGCTCATTAATCCTCCGAGCTTGCGGATATCGCGTGTGCCCGTCTCATGATCGACAATCCCTGCTACCATGAACAGACTTCCTTTGAATGTCGCGTGATTGAACAAGTGGAAAATAGCAGCGAAAGTCGCAAACGTAAAGGTCTCCACAGCACTTCCTGTAACCAGATATGCAAATCCACCTAGCCCTAACAGGGACATAATGAGTCCTAATTGACTAACTGTAGAAAATGCCAAGATCCCTTTTAAATCGGTTTGTTTTACAGCAAAGAAGGAGCCCCAGAACAGGGTCAATAGACCGATTCCGGTGACAAGCCATACCCAAACTTCAGAAAAAGCGAAAATTGGTGTGAAGCGAGCCACTAAATAAAGACCGGCTTTAACCATTGTTGCAGAGTGGAGGTAGGCACTGACTGGTGTTGGTGCTTCCATTGCATCTGGCAACCAGATATAGAATGGGAATTGAGCCGACTTTGTAAAGGCTCCTAACAGTACCAACACAATCGCTACTGTAAAGAGCGGTGAGTCGACCAATGTACTTGCTTGCGCGACTGTTTCACGAATAGAATACGTTCCTGTCATCACATATAAAAGCAGGAACCCAACGAGCATCATAAGACCACCGCTTACTGTGATCATCATCGATTTCAATGCTCCAAAACGAGAAGCATCTCGCTTGTACCAATAAGCGATAAGTAGGAATGATGATATCGAAGTCAACTCCCAAAAGAAGTAGAGAGCGATTGTGTGATCAAATTGAACGACACCAAGCATGGCGCTCATGAACATTAATAGATAAACATAGAAGTTTCCAAGCTTCTCTTTTGTTTTGTCCAAGTAGAAAATGGAATACAAGACGACGAGCGAGCCGATTCCTGTAATTAACAGGGAGAACAAAAGGCTTAAGCCATCGATATGAATATCAAAATTAAAGTCGAGTGAAGGCACCCACGAAACGCTAGCGAGCTGCGCTTCTCCTTGTTGAATCGGAGATAAAAAACGCAGATAAAATAAAAACAGCAGGACCGGTGCAACGAGTACAAACCAGCCAGTATGTATAGACTTGATCGTTTTATATGCAAACGGTATAAATACGGCAAAAAGTATTGGAAGTATGATTGCCATAAAAAGTATCATAAAGAGTCCCCTTTCTTAGTTGAAGTGAGTGCACACTAGAGTAAAGTATACCTTAAAAATAGGACAAATGCACTTGTGACAACCCTAGAGCTGATAGGCTTTGATGAGTAATATATGAAGAAAACGAAAAAAATCCAATAAAAAAACCGGTTCTTCAACCGGTTTTACGTAGCTTTCATATGCAATTCTTCTTCAAGCAGCACTTCTTCAAAATCTTGCTGAGGTGATTTGCGTACATACGTTAAGACAATGAGTGCAACTACGAACAATCCTCCTGTTACAACGAATACTGTTGAGATACCGACCCAACCAGCTACAAAGCCACCAAAAATCGGACCGATAATATTCCCGAGGAATCGTGCACTCGTGTTATACCCCATTAATTCACCTTGCACTTCAACCGGTGCTTCGCGACGAATGATAGCTGTCGTGATCGGAACGAGACCACCAGCTGCAATACCGAATAAGAAGCGAAGAACAACTAGTTGCCAAAGTGACGTCACAAAAGCTTGCGGAATAATGAAGAGAACGCTGAGGGCTAATAATAAAACGAGAATTTTCTCATACCCGTAGCTATCTCCAAATTTTCCCCATGCTCTAGTAAACATCAAGTTACCAACACCTGCAGCACTGAAAGCGAGTCCTGCTAAGAAAGCCAGGTTTGCGGCGTTTGTTAATTCTCCTACATAAAGCGATAGGAGGGGTTGGACACTGAATAACCCAATCTGAATTAGAGCAGTAATGACAAGGACATTCCAGATCAAGCGGTGATGAAGAATACCAGCGATCACAGTTTTACGAGAATACTGATGTGCATTTTTCTTTTTCACAACCTTGTCTTCTCGAATAAAGAATAAGACGATGACAGCAGATAATGAAACTGCAACTGCCGCAATGATAAAGGTATAAGAAAAGCCAAAAGCATCCGCAAGTAGGCCGCCGAGTATAGGACCAAACAAAGTACCTGCTACACTCCCCATTTGCAAAGTACCTAGAGTCTTCCCTGCAATTTCTTTAGGAGTAGAGGCACTGATGAAAGCCAAAGAAGTTGGAATGAATCCTGTTACTACACCCATAAACAGTCGTAACACAAAAAAAGCCTCAACCGATTGGACGAATCCCATCAACAGGACTGATAACGCAATACCAAATCCATTTAACACAAGGATTGGTTTATATCCATATTTATCTGCGATGCGTCCCCAAATAGGAGACATTAAAAATGCTGTGATAAATGTGGCACCAAAAACTAGTCCCGACCATTTTTGAACATATGCATCTGAAAAATCACCAAATGTATCGATATATAGGGCCAAAAAAGGCATAATCATAGTCATTGTGCTGGCAACTAAAAAATTTGTGCCCCACATGATTTGAAAGTTTTTCTTTGAGTGCATGGTATCCCTTCTTTCTTGCAATGCATCTCATAGTTCTAGTATAAAACATTTCGTGAGGCGAAGAAAGGGAAATGCTCAATTCTTTTGCCCTTTCCTTAACTTGTGTTAAAATGAGGACGATTAAACCGACAAAGAAAGAAGATGACGTAGTGTTTGAACTATTGTTTCTCTATCTCTATTTTCCTGAAGATAAGACTGAATATATACCAGTCGTGCTGCAACTAGTGGGTGTATTGATTTTAGCCGCATTAGTGATTCGTTGGTTGTTGAAACGTTCTGCGATTGAAGCCGAGCAAGCACGGCAATTAGAAGAACGATTGAAAGCAGAAAAAGAGCAGGAGCAGTCGAATTAGACTGTCCTGCTCTTTTTTATGAAATGTTTAGAGAAATTCCAGAATCCACTCCGCGTTCCATGGGAGCACTCCCGAACCTCCTCTTGGTTACCCAAAGCTAGCGCTTTGCTCCCCTCTGCGGGGTTTCGGAAGCACTCTGATCCATCGGAAGTCTACGTGGATTCTAAAATTTCTTATCTATTTAACAGTATTTACGGCTTTAATAAACCGTTCCACGCCATCTTTCACGGTTTCAAATGGACACGCCACATTCATTCGTAGGAATCCATCCCCTTCAGGACCATACTTAGTACCTGGCTCAAGTGCAAGTTTTCCTTCATGCAATAGCGCATGCATCATATCTTTTTCAGTTATCCCGAGTTTTCGGTAATCAATCCATAGAAGATAGGTAGCTTCCGGCATTGGAACTAATACGCCAGGGACTTCTTCATGTAGGCGATCTGCAACATAGTTCATATTGTGCTGCAATTGTCCAAGCAATTCGTCCACCCACGCTTCCCCGTGTTCATAAGCAGCACGCATAGCAGTTGTACCAAGCACGGTCATCCCCATATGAGCAGCATTCATAGCGGACTCTTTCAACTTTGCTCGTTTAGTCGCATCTGTCACGATCATATAGGCTGCTTGCAACCCTGCTAAGTTAAACGTTTTTGTCGGAGCCATACACGTAATGATGTGATCTGTGGACTCGGCGACGGATAAAGCCGTGGTATGTTTGTGTGGTGCAAACACTAAATCCGCATGAATTTCATCTGAAATAAGAAGTACATTGTGTTTCGCGCACAGATCTGCAATTCTTTTCACGTCTTCGCGTGACCACACTTTTCCACCGGGATTGTGCGGATTACAGAAAATAAAAGCAGAGATTGAATCGGCCAAAGCTGCTTCAAACTTGTCGAAGTCAATTGAATACTCTCCACTAGACTCTGTAAGGCTAAACGTTACAACTTCACGTTTTAGATTTGCAGGCGTATTACGGAAAGGAGGATAAACGGGTCCGTGGACTAAAACACGGTCTCCTGGCTCTGTAAATGTTTCAATTGCGAGTGACATAGATGGGATTACACCAGACTCATAGAGGAGCCAATCTTTTTCAATCGTCGTCCCATGTCGTTTTGCAACCCAATCAATGACGGATTGTGATGCGGTATCTCCAGGAAAAGAATAGCCAAACACACCCCCTCGAATTCTTTCCACGAGTGCATCCTCGATAAAAGCAGGGAGAGCAAAATCCATATCAGCCACCCACATAGGTAAAATTTCTTCTCCGTGTTTCACAGAATAGACCTCATTCAACCAATCCCACTTGATGGAATCTGTGTTCCGACGTGTATGTACAGTTTGAAAATCATACATTAGGCAATTCTCCTTCCAATTTAAATGTTCTATGCTATTATATAGCAGACTACTATAGAAAATAAGGTGAAACTATGCATCAAATTGAAATGAATAAGCAAGCTGTGCGCGTTCTTGAAGACTGGGACCCTTTCCAATTAGGGTCGGGCAACTATGCAGCAGAAGCGGCAGATGTTGTCGCATTTCTTCAAGGAGCGGATCATCCATCCGATGTTGCACACCATATTCAACTTGTGTACGAGCATTCATTTGAACAATGGATTCCTCTTGAGAAATGTATGGAAGTCTCCTACAAATTGATTGCTTTAAAACTCGCCGTCACATGCACACTTTAACAAAAATCCCTGTGGAAATTATCCACAGGGATTTCTTATAGAGAAGAAAGTCCGTCTTGCAAATTCGACGCAGGAACTTCCAAAGCGTTTGAAAGCTTTAAAAGTGTTTGCGTAGAAGGGACTTCCTCGCCAGTTTCGTATGCTTGCAGTTTGGCAACGCCAATTCGTACTTTTAAGGATAGGTCTTCAAGTGACATATTGCGTTCTTCACGTAGTCGCTTTAGTTGACTGGCTAAATCTACAGACATGATCACTACACCCTTTCTACTTATATATATGTTATAGTACCATATTTCCATTTACGAATTAATCAGAAAACGTGACGAAACTCGTACAATTGTCACTCGAATGCCTCAATGATTTGTTGAATCAAAATCACAGCAATAAGAAGCGGTGCTAAATACCGCACAGTCGCATGCCAGATCGAATAAAGGACTGGACTCATGTTTAGTTCTTCCTGGGACGCTTGTATACTCATCGCATATCCAACAAACAACGAGATGAACAGAGCCCCAAGCGGTAAACCAAAATTATTCACAATGTAGTCCGCGTTATCAAAGAACGTTCGACCTGCAAGCGTAAAGTCCGATAATACACCGAACGATAACGCACTCGGTATTCCAAATACAAAAATAAAAATACCCATCAAAATGGCAGCACGACGGCGTCTATCGTATTTCTTTTTAATGGCAATGGACACCGTAATTTCTAACATGCTGATAGATGACGTTAACGTCGCGAAGAGCAATAGAACGAAAAACAGCAACATGAACAGGGAACCGAATGCTATCTCACCAAACACAGCCGGTAAGATGATGAACACAAGACCAGGACCTTCATCCGGTGAATAGCCTAATGCAAATACTGCTGGGAAAATCACAAGTCCAGCTAGAAGTGAGATAAAGATATTCATGCCGGCTACACTACTCGCAGACTGCGGCAAGTTGGTCTCTTTCGACAAATAAGAAGCATACGTAATCATGCCAGAAACACCAACACTCAGTGAGAAGAATGCTTGGCCTAGTGCCATTAAAGCTGTCTCCCACGTTACGGCACTCCAATCTGGAACGAGCAGGAAGCGAACGCCTTCCATTGCTCCGTCAAGAGACAGGGAACGAATAGCTAGTAAGATGAAGAAAATGAAAAGAGCCGGCATCATCCATTTGCTAGCGCGCTCAATTCCTCCTTTAATTCCACCTGAAACAATCAAAATCGTGAGTACCATAAAAATGGCCTGTGCAAAGATGGCTTGCCACGGGTTTGCAATCATCGATGTAAAAGTTGCTTCATAGTCAATGGTCGCTGTCGTCACTAGTTGTTTGATCGATATCCAGAGGTACGTCAAAATCCATCCACCAACAACGGAGTAGAACGACAAAATTACAAACGAGAATACAAAGCCAGCGCGACCAATCCAAGCCCATGCTTTCGTGTTACTCAATCGTTGAAAACTTGTGACAGCATCTGCTTGGCCGCGTCGTCCAATCACAAACTCTGCTAATAAAATAGGTAAGCCGATAATCAATGTTGCCAAAATAAATAACAGCACAAATGCGCCACCGCCATTTGTGCCGGCCATATACGGGAACTTCCATATGGCTCCTAAGCCAATTGCTGAACCGGCAGCTGCCAGAATAAATCCAATTTTTGAACCAAACGAATCGCGTTTCATAAAAAACCTACTTTCAAAACTAATTGCCTTATTGTATATGAAATCAACTGAAAAACAAAGTGAAAAAAGTTTACCGGAATTTGTAACTTCTTTCGGTCAACTTCCGTACCATTACTAGCAAGGGGGGAACAAGGTGACTGTCAAACTTATCGAAGCAGCCCAACAAGGAGATCTTTCTGCATATGAAGAGCTCATCTATACATACAGAGGGACTGTCGAACGGTTCGCTTACCAGTGCGGAGCCGACTACGACGATGTTCCAGACATCTCGCAAGAAGTATTCATTCGACTCTATCGATTTCTTCATCAATTCCAACGAGATCGTTTCACGACGTGGCTGTATAAAGTCACACTGAATACGACGCGTGACCACTATCGCAAAGAGACGCAAGAGACGAGAAAAGAAAAGCGTCTACACGAAAAAGGTGTTTTACCAGGTCAGACTTCGGAAGATACTTTCTTGCAATCGGAAGCAGACCGAGAATTGCATCTTCAAATTCAGAAACTGGATGAAAAATATCGCGTACCACTTGTGCTTTTTTATTTTCAGGAGCGCTCTTATTCAGAAATCGCGACAATTTTAAGTTTGACGTTAGGCACGGTTAAAATCCGCATTCATAGAGCCAAAGATATATTGCGCACGGCTTTTGAAGAACAGGAGGCGAAGCTTAGTGGAAACTAATCAATTTGAAGAACGAATGAAGCGGCTTAAAAAAGGCTACGAAGAGATGGAAGAGAGAACGGATACAAAGAAAGTCATTTCTGCTTTAACAAATAAAGAACCTGAGCGATCAAAACGTCCGAAGAAAAACTGGATCGTTCCACTCATCAGTGTTGCGGCCATTTTTACACTATTCCTGTTCGCAATGAGTTTGGTCAATCCACCGACGAATTCTGCTTCAGAAGAGGAAGAAAGAGAAGAGGTCTCAGAGAGTGGGCTTGATTTTGTTTACATCTCTCAAGAAATCGACCGTCAGTACGCAGAAATTCGTGAAGAAGCGCGTTTGAAGATGGGACTTGAAGATCAAGAGTTTAGTCAGATTCAGGCGGTTGTGAATGCAGATCAAAGTCGAAACTTTTATATGTCAAGTGAGGCTATTGAGTACCATAAAGAAAATGGTTTTAACGAGAAGCAAATGATTAATTCCGCTATTGTCGATTTGAAAAGATCATTTGAAACTCCAAATGAGTTTTTAAAGCGAGAATCAGCCGACAGTAAAAATGTAAAAGCATTTATCAGTAACTCAGACTATATTTTATACAGTTATATGTGGAAGCTGTTGGAATTTGAAAAAGTCAACTCTGGAACTGTTTTAGCAGATCTTCAAATTCCAGAAGAAGATATGAAATTATTCGAAGAGATTTTGCATCCTAAAGTTTTTCCGTTAGCAGAGTTCTATTCTTATGGGAAGCTCACAGAAGCTGGCGAGATGATTTTTCCAAACGATAAAACGGCTGAGACTTTAATTCGAGTAGAAGAGAGTATTAGTGAAGAGGATATTGCAATAAATGATCAATCTAGCCGTTTAGCAAATTTATTATTCTTAACTTTAAAAGGAACGCTCAGTGAAAGCTTAGAAAATCATAAAGCAGAATTGTTCGAGGATGGGTCTATTAAGTTAGAAGTTAAAAAACAGTGGGAGATACTAGCTGCTCAACCAAATACAACAGTTTTACATGTTGTATTTTCGCCTATTGTCAAAGAAATGCATGAGAGCGGGTGGACTTCGTCTAAAACTTGGGAGGCTTTCACCTATGCAGACGCGCAAAAGTTTGTATTAGAAATGGACCGTGCCAAGTACGAAACTGCTCAATTCATCGGGGAACCGGTTGTTGTAGATGCTGAATTTGAGCAGAAGATTCACAGCTATTTTAAGGAGTTCGCATTAGTTCTAGACGCGGATAAGTATAAATCATTATCGCCTGAAGAGATTGTAGGTCTCTATTATTACTATCAGCACATGGATGAAAAAGAATTGCGACATGAGATGTATGTTTCAGGGGACAAGTATATGCTAGTTTCATTAGAGGAGTATCAAAACTGGCCATCCGAACAGATTTCCAATCTGTCTTCATTCATGAAAACACTCACGTTTGTCGATAGAGGTACAAACGAGTTCGGTGAACATACAGGCCTTGTAGAAATCGAATTAACGGAAGATGCCATGAATAGTTATTACACACCAATGCTCACATTCCAATTGATCAAAACCGAAGACGGCTGGAAAATTCCATTCATGCCTACACAATAATGTTCAGAATAATGAATAAGTCTTCATTTTATGCTATACTGAAGGTGGCCGTAGAGGCGATTTCTTTAAAACTAGAATGGAGCAATCCTTATGAAAAATTACAAAGTGGGAGATGTTGTAACGGGTATTGTCACAGGTATTCAACCATACGGGGCTTTTATTAGTCTGTCAGATGACACACAAGGGCTTATCCACATTTCTGAAATTACGTACGGATATGTCCGCGATATCAATGACTTTTTACAAGTCGGGCAAGCCGTGAAAGTAAAGGTACTTGAGATTGATAAGAAAGAAAGCAAGATTAGCTTATCGCTACGTGCGCTGCAAGATCGGCCGTTTTATCACAAACGTGATGAAAAGGGGCGGATTCCCTTGCAGGAACGAATCGATGAGCAAGATGCAGGCGGATTCGACACATTGAAAAGCAAGCTAGATGGCTGGATCCGTAAATCGCTCAAGTAAAAAATAAGAAAAGGGAGTTTCTCGTAATTTGAGAAACTCCCTTTTGTGTTGAATGAAAAAGGTTCCTGTCAATATTCACCTCTTCATATCAGTAAATCCCTCCACCCAGGTCACCATTTCCTGGGAGGGTTTCCCCGAGCCTCCCCACGTAAGATGAAAGAAGAGCACTTTCATCTTCGTTGCCGGGTCTCGGGAAAACCCTGATGGCCCGGGAAATGGCGACCTGGCCTCCGAGATTTGTTGCCACTAAAAAGTCATCCGGTGTAAATCCGATGAATACTTAGTAAACATCAACAGGTAATCAAGTGCCATTTCTATTCGGTGCCTGTCACCCTATAAGTCTTCACCTTAAAATCCCTTTGCACTCGCCCGCCGTCCTCGATTGTGATTGTTAGATTGCTAAGTCAGGCCTTGCGTTAGCACAGCCTGTCAGTACTGATGTTTTTTGAAGCACACCGGTCACCTTCGAGGAAGTTGTAGAGGCGAAGCCGTATCGAAGTCGATGTAAGGAACAACTTCCTGGTAAGAAGCACTTGAACTAGCCAGATTCAGCTGGAGATGATTGCGCAAGAGCAAACTAAGAAGACTCGCGCTGGGGCCGCTCGATTCGAGCGGCCCCAGTCCTTTTCGTTCTTAATTTGACCTTAAAAGCAAACATCGTAAGATGATTCTAGATTTTTAAAGTACATTCTGGTGTGCAGTCAGTCCACTTCACATCTAATTGTAATCGAGTTGCGCCTCCTAGAAATCCCGCAAGAAGCCATCGCGGCCTATGAAGCAAAGAGCGCTTCACAGTCCACGCTGTCTTCTCGCACAATTTCTGAACAGTCGGCTCCACATCTAATTCCGTGCATTCCGCAACTTCCGCAACCTGTACTGCAGATTCTGCCTGCTCATCCCAAGCGCCTCCGCTGCTTTCGTAATATTCCCTTCAAACTTCTCTACCGCTTTCTGCAGATAATACGTCTCCGCTTCCCGTAAATACTGATCAAGTGGCATTAAGTCTTTTTCGGATGTCAGCAGAAAATCTGAAGCGGTTACTTGTGATTTGTCTTGAACCGCTAACTTATAGCGAAACTGCACAGGTAGCAGGTCCTCTGTAAGCGTGGATTCCATCGTAAGCATAGTAGACGTTTCATCTAACAATAACTCAAGCTCTTTTAAATTCCCTGGCCAATCATAGCTCAGCAATAACTCTTGTACCTTACTATCAAACGTGACCTTGCTTTGCCCGTGGCGATCTTCTAAACGGCGTAGGTAATCTTCCACAAATGGCACGATATCTTCTTTTCGTTCTCGGAGTGGGGGAACGGTAATGGTCATACTTGCAAAATAGTAGTACAGGTCGCGACTCAGTGATCGACTGGCAACCAAATCAATCGGATCACTTCCTACACTTGCTATAAAGAGGTTATGTTTTCCGGTTGAAGTTTGTAGAATGTGAAGCAACTCTTTTTGCAACTCGAGTGAGAGTAAGTCGATTCGCTCACAAAAAATAGTAGAATTCGATACATTTTTCAATTCTTCCCGGAATTTATTGACGAGCAGAGGGTCAGAACTATGACAGAACAGACTGATGAACTGATCATTCGAAGGCGTCAACTGGTGATGAATGCCTTCTGCAATCAAATCTTTCCCTGTGCCTGCCTCTCCAATCAATAACAGAGGCATCCGCACTTGAGCAGCACTTTTTGCTTTCGAAATCACGAGGCGCATTGTGTCGGACACGGCGGTTAAAGAACTTAAGGTAATGGGCTCATTGTACCGGCGAAGTGGTTGATAGACGAGTCGCTCAAGAGCTGTAATATCGCGAGCAAACTCAATTGCACCAATGAGTTGTCCTTGTTCAAAAATGGGATACGTATCATTGATCGTCGTGATTTCTCGTCCCTTGTTATTCCAGTACGTCTGCTTTACACGATTAACCGGCTTTCCTGTTGATAATACATGTAATAACGTACTCTCTTCTTTTTCAAACTGGAATACTTCAAGTATCGACCGGTCTTCTACATCGGTAGAATGAAGTCCTTCAATTTTTCGCATTTGATCATTATAGAGAACCGTTTTGCCATTTTTATCTATTGCATGGACACCCACTCCAACTTGGTCGATGGCAAATCGGTAAAAAGGCCCTAAATATTGGGAATTTTCATTCATGATGGTCACTTCCTAAAAAAATTTGAGGAAAATACAATATATCACTTGAAAAACGCAACAATCTTTTGCATTATTATATATGTAAATGAAAACGAAGTGCAAATAATTTTTGCACTATACTAAATAAGGGAGGATGTTTCTCACATGATTCCATACAAACACGAAGCATTCACAGATTTCTCATTAGAAGAAAACAAACGCAAAATCAAGGAAGGTATTCAAACTGTCGAAGGCTATATGGGTGAAGAGTATCCATTAATCGTTGGCGGAGAGCGTATCACAACTGAAGATAAAATTGTTTCTTACAACCCAGCGAACAAAACTGAAGTTGTAGGTAGCGTTTCAAAAGCAACACGTGACATCGCTGAAAAAGCTATGAATATTGCAGACGAAACATTTAAAACGTGGAGCAAAGTAAAACCTGAAACACGTGCTGATGTACTTTTCAAAGCAGCAGCAATCATGCGTCGTCGTAAATTCGAATTCTCTGGCCTTCTTGCGAAAGAAGCAGGGAAGACTTGGGTAGAGGCAGACGTAGAAGCGGCAGAAGCAATTGACTTCTTAGAGTACTATGGTCGTCAAATGTTGAAGTTAAAAGAAGGGTACCCAGTAGAATCACGTCCAGGTGAGTACAACCAGTTCAACTACATTCCACTAGGTGTAGCAGTTGTTATCTCTCCATGGAACTTCCCATTTGCAATCATGGCAGGTACAGCAGTAGCAGCAATGGTAGCAGGAAACACAGTTCTATTGAAGCCAGCTTCAACAACTCCAATTGTTTCTTACAAATTCGTTGAAGTACTTGAGCAAGCAGGTATGCCAGCAGGCGTTGTCAACTTCATCCCAGGTTCTGGCGCTGAGATCGGTGACTACCTAGTAGAACACCCACGTACTCGTCTAATCAGTTTCACAGGTTCACGTGACGTTGGTCTTGGAATTGTTGAAAAATCAGCAAAACTTTCTCCAGGTCAAATTTGGATCAAACGCACAATCCTTGAGATGGGCGGAAAAGATACAATCGTAGTAGATAAAGAAGCAGATCTAGAATTAGCTGCAACATCTATCGTGAAATCTGCTTTTGGTTTCAGCGGTCAAAAATGTTCAGCATGTTCACGTGCAGTCATCGTAGAAGACGTATACGATCAAGTCGTAGCACGCGTGAAAGAATTAACAGACGAGTTAACTGTAGGTGTTCCAGATAACGATGAGCACTTCATGGGTCCTGTTATCGATGCTTCTGCATTCAAGAAAATCATGGAATACATTGAAATCGGTAAAGGGGAAGGCGAATTGTTAACAGGTGGTACTGGTGATGATTCACAAGGGTTCTTCATCCAACCAACTGTATTCAAAGACGTAGATCCACAAGCGCGTATCATGCAAGAAGAAATCTTCGGACCAGTTCTTGCAATCACTTCTGCAAAAGATTTCGATCACGCATTAGAAATTGCGAACAATACAGAGTATGGATTAACTGGAGCGGTTATCTCAACAAACCGTATGAATATCGAAAAAGCACGCGAAGAGTTCCACGTTGGAAACCTTTACTTCAACCGTGGCTGTACAGGTGCAATCGTTGGATACCAACCATTCGGTGGATTTAACATGTCAGGTACAGATTCAAAAGCGGGTGGACCGGATTACATCCAGTTACACATGCAGGCAAAAACAACTTCAGAAATGCTGTAATCTCGTCAAGAGGGCAGGCCATCACCTTGGTGCGTCTGCCTTTTTGTACATAGATAAGGAGGAAGAATAGATGTCAAAAACAACTGCTGTAATCGAACAAACAGAAAAATTTGGTGCAAATAACTACCATCCACTACCAATCGTCATCTCAGAAGCGCAAGGGGTATGGGTTACAGATCCAGAAGGAAACAAATTCATGGATATGTTGTCGGCGTATTCTGCTGTAAACCAAGGACACCGTCACCCACGTATCATTCAAGCATTAAAAGACCAAGCGGACCGTGTGACATTAACATCTCGCGCATTCCACAATGACCAACTTGGCCCATGGTACGAGTTAATTACTAAATTATCACGTAAAGAAATGGCACTTCCAATGAACACAGGAGCAGAAGCTGTAGAAACAGCATTTAAAGCAGCACGTCGTTGGGCATATGATGTCAAAGGTGTTGCTGAAGATCAAGCTGAAATCATCGCGTGCGAAGGAAACTTCCATGGCCGTACGATGACAGCTGTATCGTTATCTTCTGACCCAGAGTACAAGCGTGGATTCGGCCCGATGTTACCGGGTATAAAACTGATTCCTTACGGCGATCTTGAGGCATTAAAAGCTGCGATTACACCAAACACTGCTGCTTTCATGATGGAGCCCATTCAAGGTGAAGCAGGTATCGTAATTCCACCAGCTGGATTTATGAAAGCTGCAAAAGAGCTTTGCGAAGAAAACAACGTGTTGTTCATTTCAGATGAAATTCAAGCAGGTCTTGCTCGAACTGGTCGTATGTTTGCTTCTGAGTGGGAAGGCGTTCATCCAGACATGTATATCTTAGGAAAAGCACTTGGCGGCGGAGTATTCCCAATCTCATGTGTTGTTGCAGACCGCGACGTACTTGGCGTATTTAACCCAGGTTCACACGGTTCTACATTCGGTGGGAACCCACTTGCTTGTGCCGTTTCGATTGCTTCATTAGAAGTACTTGTGGACGAAGATCTAGCGAAGCGTTCAGAAGATCTAGGAAACTACTTCAAAGAAGAACTTCAAAAATTGGATCACGCTTCTATTAAAGAAGTACGTGGCCGTGGATTATTTATCGGTCTTGAACTAAACGAAGCCGCACGTCCATACTGTGAGCAGTTAAAAGAGCTTGGTTTGTTGTGTAAAGAGACGCATGACACAGTTATTCGTTTTGCTCCACCTCTTGTCATCACAAAAGAAGAATTAGACTGGGCATTAGAGCGCATAAAAAAAGTTTTTGCATAACAAATTCCAATTGACTATGGTACAATGAATCTGAATTCTACTATTACTACTAAAGAGGCGAATTGATAAAATGGCTGAAAATTTAAACCTGTTTACATCGACACAGGCAGTTGTTCAAGAAGCATTACACAAACTAGGCTACGATGAAGCAATGTATGAATTGTTAAAAGAACCGTTACGTATGCTTGAAGTACGTATCCCAGTCCGTATGGATGACAACACTGTCAAAGTATTTACTGGATACCGCGCACAGCACAATGATGCGGTCGGACCAACAAAAGGTGGAGTGCGTTTCCACCCTGGCGTAACAGATGAAGAAGTGAAAGCCCTTTCCATGTGGATGACCCTAAAATGTGGCATCGTCGATCTACCTTATGGTGGAGGGAAAGGTGGAGTAACATGTGATCCACGTGAAATGTCAATGGGCGAGTTAGAGCGTCTAAGCCGTGGATACGTTCGTGCTGTGAGTCAAATTGTTGGACCAACAAAGGACATTCCAGCTCCAGATGTGTTTACAAATGCACAAATCATGGCATGGATGATGGATGAGTACAGCCGAATCGATGAATTCAACTCACCAGGATTTATCACAGGTAAACCTTTGGTGTTAGGGGGATCTCAAGGACGTGACCGTGCAACTGCACAAGGGGTAACGATTTGTATTAATGAAGCAGCTAAAAAAGTTGGCATTGATATGACGGGAGCACGTGTTGTTATTCAAGGCTTTGGTAATGCTGGAAGCTTCTTAGCGAAGTTCTTGAGCGATCAAGGTGCTAAAGTAATCGGTATTTCAGATGCATATGGTGCCCTTCACGATCCGAACGGACTTGACATTGATTACTTGTTAGATCGTCGTGACTCTTTCGGAACAGTAACGACTTTGTTTGAAAATACAATTTCAAACCAAGACTTACTCGAGTTAGATTGTGACATTCTTGTACCGGCAGCAATCGAAAATCAAATCACATCGGATAATGCACATAACATCAAAGCTACAATCGTAGTGGAAGCAGCGAACGGACCGACGACTGCTGAAGCGACAAAAATCCTTCATGAGCGTGGCATCTTGCTAGTTCCAGACGTACTTGCATCTGCAGGTGGCGTAACGGTATCGTACTTCGAGTGGGTACAGAATAACCAAGGGTACTACTGGACTGAAGAAGAAGTGAGCGAAAAGCTTCACAAAAAGATGGTGGATGCATTTGAAAACATCTATAACGTTGCATCGACACGGAACATCAACATGCGTTTAGCGGCTTATATGGTCGGTGTACGCAGAACTGCAGAAGCGTCACGCTTCCGTGGTTGGGTTTAATCACACCAAGCTCCCCTGTATGGGGGGCTTTTTTGATGCCTTCTATTAGACGTAAAGGACAAGAAGAGGTAGGATAAGAATGATAAAAGAAAGGAGCGGTTTGATGAATGCTTTTAGTTTTTACAATCCGGTAAAATTAATTTTTGGAAAAGGGCAACTCGCTTCACTACAACAAGAGCTCGCACCTTTCGGTAAGAAAATTTTGGTCGTTTATGGTGGCGGTAGCATTAAAAAGAATGGTTTATACGATAAAGTGATGGCGGAATTATCTGCTGGAGGTTTTGAAGTATTTGAATTATCCGGAGTCGAGCCGAACCCACGTCTTTCGACTGCGAAAAAAGGAATTGAAATCTGTAAGGAAAATGATATCGATGCAGTCCTTGCAGTTGGTGGTGGATCTGTAATCGATTGCTCTAAGTTGATTATCGCAGGCGCAAAATATGACGGGGATGCATGGGACTTTGTTACGCGTAAAGCGCAACCTAAAGAGGCTTTACCACTTGGAACAGTTTTGACTTTAGCAGCGACTGGTTCGGAGATGAATGCAGGCTCTGTTATAACAAATGAAGAGACAGAAGAGAAGTACGGATGGGGAAGTCCATTCAGTTTTCCGAAATTCTCAATTTTAGATCCTGAACACACATTTACAGTTCCTGCTGATCAAACTGTCTATGGTGTAGTTGATATGATGTCACATATGTTTGAACAGTATTACAACAATGGTACGAACACACCTGTTCAAGATGAAATGATTGAGGGCGTTTTGCGTGCTGTAATCGAAACAGCTCCAAAACTAATGGAAGACTTAACGAACTATGAACACCGTGAGACGATCTTGTTTGCAGGGACGTTAGGATTAAATAACTTCTTGCAGATGGGCTATAACGGAGACTGGGCTAGTCACAACATCGAGCACGCGGTATCTGCTATCTATGACATTCCGCATGCTGGAGGTCTCGCAATCATCTTCCCAGAATGGATGCGTCATAACGTCGAGGTAAATCCTGCACGTTTTGCACGAATGGCTGTTAAAGTATTTGGTGTGAATCCGGAAGGGAAGTCTGATGAAGAGGTTGCTCATGAAGGAATTGACCGTCTCGTCGAGTTCTGGACGTCTATTGGTGCACCGCAGAAATTAAGTGATTACGAAATCGGAGACGAGCGTATCGAAGACATGGTTGATAAGACGCTAGTTTACGGTCCATTTGGCAACTTTAAGAAATTGCAAGCTGAGGATGTTCGAAGTATTTTAAAAGCGGCACTTTAAATGAACGCAAAATAAAAATCAGGATCTTCTCTTCTAAGTGAGAGAGGAACCTGATTTTTTTTAGGCTTAGTTCTTTACATCGTGAGTTTTTAACGTAGTTGGTGGTTCTTTATGGTGTTTCCAAGACTTTACACCGTCGTCTTCATCGAACGAGATGACAACATCTGTTACACCAGGTTGACTTAGAATCTGCTTTGATAATTCATCTTGAATATCATCAATCTTATCAAATATTAAAGTATGATCAATCTCAACCAAAGTTTCAACGTGGAGATATTCTCCTTCCTTTACGACTTCTAAAGTTTTGATGTCTTTAATTTTGGGGTTATCTGAAATCAAGTAAGCAATATGATTTAACATTTGTTCATCTGTTTCTCCAATGACACCTCTAGCATTTTCTAAAAATACTTTCCCGACTACATAAAACATCATAAGACCAATGATGATAGAAACGGTGCCTTCGATTGCAAGAAAATCTGTATAGTACGCGATAATTACGGCAATCGCTGCTAGAAGGTTTCCTGCAGTGGCGACCAAATCTTCCATAAAGACTAATTTCGTTGCGGGTTTTGCTCGATTCAAGTGAGTAAAACTTTTTGTCAGAGGTGCTAAAAATCCGCCTTTGACATGCGCTTCATGTAATACTTCTTTCCCGGCTTTATAGAGCACAAATATTTCTAAAAGGAAGGCGATTAATAAAACGATAAGGACAATTGTGATTCCACCAGATTCAGTAGGGTGAAGAATATGATGCCACCCTTCTTTAATCGTTTCATACGCTAGAATTCCAACAATGATAATTGCGCCAAGAACAACTAAGTTTACAAGACGTCCAAAACCATTAGGGAATCGAGGTGTAGGTGCTTTCTTCGATAAGGCAGAACCTATAAAAACAAAAAAACTGATTGGCAGCATCTCCAAAAGAGTGCATCATTTCGGCAAACATTGCTACATTACCGGTAAGTAAAAATGCGCCACCTTTCATAAATGCAATAAACGTATTCACAACAGCCGCCATTAAAGAAGGTTTATTTCCTCCTTTAAGCAATCCAACAAATCCACTCATTCCATTTCCTCCTAATCAATTGCTTCAATTTCTATTGCGATAATATAGGATTGCCTTTTTAATAGATGATAAAACTCATTTGGCTTCACTTTATTGATCATTGAGATACGGAGATGCAGCTGATGCTGTGGCATTAATTCCATTGAATGATCTTTTATTTGGATGCTTTGTATTTTCCCTCCTTGTTGTTGAATATACTCAATTGCTGGATCAATATGTTTTGAATCGGATAGCCACAGGTGAAGAGACATATCTCGCATCCGTAATCTTTGCGGACCAAGCCGTGTCAATAGGGGAGGAATAAGTTCGACTCCGACTAAAACAATAAACACGCTAGCAGCCGCTTCAATATAAAATCCTGCACCAACTGCTATACCTATTCCGCCAGCTCCCCATATCATTGCAGCAGTTGTAAGCCCGGTTATACTATCATTTCCTTTTCGCAATATAACTCCCGCACCAAGAAATCCGATACCACTCACAATTTGAGCAGCCAAACGAAGGGGATCCATTGTGATATTGATATCATCTCGCCCCTCAGCAATGTACGCGGCTTCAATAGAGATATAGGTGAGCAAGCAACTAAAGGTTGCGATTACAATAGAAGTCTTCAATCCGACTGGCTTCTTTTTGAGTTCTCGTTCGAGTCCTATAATTAAACTCAGGAAGGCAGCTAAACTTAACTTGATTAGTACTTCAACATGATCGAAGAGTATTTCCATATGCATCCTCCTTTTTTTCATTCTCTCATATATATATGAAGGGAAAAAGGTGGATTAAAAAATAGTTTCTCCTTTTTTAAAATAGTACTTGCTATTTAAAAGTACACACGGTATATTATTACTTGTCCTTAAAAAATATCAGCTGAGCTGATAAATTATTTTAAAAAAGTGTTTGACACTGAATAGGGCAGCGAGTTATACTAAGTGAGTCGCCAAAATGAGTGACACACAAAATGAACATTGAAAACTGAACATGCAAGACGTCAAGATAGAGCGTCACCACCTCGACCCCCGTTGGGTGTGCGTGACGCAAACACGAACCAAGTCACATCCTTCAACGGGTTGTGATGGACGTTCAAAAATTAAGTCAGCAACAAAATGAGCTTACATTAAGTTCTCTTTTATGGAGAGTTTGATCCTGGCTCAGGACGAACGCTGGCGGCGTGC
>NZ_JBGOBM010000021.1:0-13689 GCF_041475995.1 Chryseomicrobium imtechense
GCTTACGTGGGGAGGCTCGGGGAAACTCACCCAGGAAATGGCGGCCTGGATGGAGGGATTGACAGCTAAGAAACACCCCCACCTGTCCTCTTCCTTTTTAATTTGATCTTTAGAACAAGCATCGTAAGATGGATCTGGCTTTTTCACTGCATATCCCCAGTTCATCTTAGTTGAATTTCCTCCTCCCTCTTCGGTAAAGTAAAACTACACCGAAAGGAGCGAACACACACATGACAACCGTATTTGACTTCAAAGTAAAAGCAACGACTGGCGATGAAGTAGCACTCGATACATACAAAGGCAAAGTGCTCGTCGTCGTCAACACTGCGAGTAAGTGTGGCTTCACCCCCCAATTTGAAGAATTGCAAAGCCTTTATGAGAAGTACAAAGACCAAGGATTCGAAGTCCTAGGCTTCCCAAGTGACCAATTCAACAATCAAGAGTTTGAAAACATCGATGAAACGATGAGTTTCTGTCAACGCAACTATGGTGTCTCATTCCCAATGTTTGCGAAAGTAGATGTAAAAGGCACAGATGCAGATCCACTATTCCAACACCTCGTTTCAGAAAAGAAAGGATTGCTCTCAGAGGGGATTAAGTGGAACTTCACAAAGTTCTTAGTGGACCGTGAAGGGAACGTTGTCAAACGCTACGCACCTCAGACAAATCCATCAAAAATTGAAGAAGATTTAGTGAAGTATCTATAGGACGGAGAAATCCGTTCTTTTTTTGTGAAAAATCGGAATACATGTTTAATTTGATGCTGCCTTGACACCTCTTAGCCACGCTGATAACCTTAACACTAATATTCAAAATCAAGAGGAGGAAGACGGAAAATGTGGGAATCAAAATTCCAGCGTGAAGGATTAACATTTGATGACGTATTGCTTGTTCCAGCGAAATCAGAGGTATTGCCAAAGGATGTCGACTTATCAGTTCAATTGACAGAGAAAATCAAAGTGAACATTCCAATTCTAAGTGCAGGAATGGATACTGTGACGGAAGCGAAAATGGCCATTGCGATGGCACGTCAAGGCGGTCTCGGGATCATTCATAAGAACATGAGTATTGATGAGCAAGCAGAACAAGTAGAAACTGTTAAACGTTCGGAAAATGGCGTTATCACAGATCCGTTCTTCCTAACACCAACACATCAGGTGTATGATGCAGAACATTTGATGGGCAAATACCGCATCTCAGGTGTGCCAATCGTGAACAATGAAGAAGAGCAAAAGCTTGTTGGAATTATCACGAATCGCGACCTTCGTTTCATCCAAGATTATTCATTGAAAATTGATGACGTGATGACGAAAGAGAACTTGGTGACAGCTCCTGTTGGCACAACACTTCAAGAAGCGGAAAAAGTGCTACAAAAATACAAGATTGAAAAACTTCCAATTGTAGATGAAGACGGTATTTTAAAAGGTCTTATTACAATTAAAGATATTGAAAAAGTAATTGAGTTTCCGAACGCTGCAAAAGACCAACATGGCCGCCTTCTTGTCGGAGCAGCAGTGGGTGTCACGAAAGATACACTGATGCGCGTAGAGAAGCTTGTGAAGGCACATGTAGATGTCATTACGATTGATACAGCACATGGTCACTCACAAGGTGTTATGGAAACTGTGAAAGAGATTCGCGCAGCTTACCCAGAACTTGCAATCATTGCAGGGAATGTAGCGACTTCAGAAGCAACGCGTGAGCTGATTGAAGCGGGAGCAGACATCATTAAAGTCGGAATCGGTCCTGGTTCAATTTGTACAACACGTGTTGTTGCAGGCGTTGGGGTTCCTCAAATTTCAGCGGTATACGATTGTGCAACAGAAGCACGCAAGCACGGCAAAGCCATTATTGCTGATGGCGGGATTAAATATTCTGGCGATATCGTGAAAGCATTAGCTGCTGGTGGACATGTTGTGATGTTAGGAAGCATGCTTGCAGGTACGACAGAAAGCCCTGGAGAGACTGAAATCTTCCAAGGACGTCGCTTTAAAGTGTACCGTGGAATGGGATCAATTGGTGCCATGGAACGCGGTTCAAAAGATCGTTACTTCCAAGAAGATGCGAAGAAACTGGTGCCAGAAGGTATTGAAGGGCGTCTTCCATACAAAGGACCACTTGCAGATACGATTCACCAGTTAACAGGTGGAATTCGTTCTGGAATGGGATACTGCGGAGCGCACAACTTGGAAAAACTTCGAAATGAAGCACAATTTGTGAAAATGACAGGTGCCGGCCTTCGTGAGAGTCACCCACATGATGTACAAATTACAAAAGAAGCACCAAACTATTCTATTTCCTAATAACTAGTTCCTATCAGGAACATTCGCACACCTTATGCCGTCTATACTAGGCATTAGGTGTGTTTTTTTAGTGAAAATGCATTTTTTCTACTAGCCTTGTGTTAAAATGAGCAAGGAAAAATAGGCTTTGGAGGGTAAAAACATTGAAAAAATGGATGGCACAGTGGCTCCTCATTCCGATGCTTTTAATTTCAGGAATCGTAGGAATCCCGCAAGCAGCTCAAGCGGAGACAGATCCGCTTAACTTAACCGTAGATGCTGCAATTATGATTGACGCTGAGACTGGGAAAATTTTATATAGCAAAAATGCAGAACAACCACTTGCGATTGCTAGTATGACAAAAATGATGACAGAGTATCTGTTATTTGAAGCGATTGAAGAAGGACGTATTACATGGGATCAACAATATTCGGTCACAGACTATACATACCGCCTTTCACAAAATCGTGCACTAAGTAATGTACCTCTTCGCCAAGATGGTACATATTCGATTCGTGAATTGTATGAAGCAATGGCGATCTATTCTGCCAATGCAGCGACAGTAGCGATTGCTGAGACAATTGCAGGCACAGAAGACAATTTTGTTACATTGATGAATGAAAAAGCAGAAGAGTTAGGACTTGAAGGGTATAACTTCGTCAACTCATCGGGATTAAACAATGAAGATCTAATGGGAATGCACCCAGCTTCTACTGGCGCGAGCGATGAAAACGTGATGCCTGCAAAAGCTGTGGCAACATTATCATTTGCACTTCTTCGCGATTACCCGGAAGTACTAGAAGTGGCAAGCATCCCTCGTAAGACGTTCCGTGAAGGGACAGACGATGCAACAGACATGCCAAACTGGAACTTCATGTTACCAGGACTTGTCTATGAGTACGAAGGTGTGGATGGATTAAAAACGGGAACAACTGAACTTGCTGGTCATTCATTCGCAAGTACTGCAACACGTGGCGACATGCGTTTAATTACAGTCGTGATGAAAGCAGTAGATGCGCAAGGTGTAGGTTCTTATAAAGCGCGCTTTGATGCAACTCGTGCTCTATTGGATTACGGCTTTGCGCAATTTACAAAACAAGAGATCGTAGCACCAGGACAAACAATTGAAGGTGCAGAGACACTTGCTGTCGATAAAGGGAAAGAAGATGAAGTTGCAATTGCTCCAAAAGAAGGCATTTCGATGGTCATCAAGTCAAATGAAAAAGACTTGTACACACCTGTATTTACACCGACAGAAGAGATGCTTGAAGCAGAGGTAGAAAGCGGCCAGGTTGTCGGAAAAGTAAAACTGGAGAAAACGGAAGGTGAAGACCTTGGTTACATCCTGGATAAAGAAGCAGGAGTAGACGTTGTGACGACAGCTGCAGTAGAACGTGCAAGCTGGATTTCTCTTGTATTCCAAGGAATTGGAGCATTCTTTACAGGACTATGGGGGAATGTAACAGAATTCGTTGGTGGATTGTTTTAAACCAAAAGTAAAGAGGCTGTGACAAAACCCAGCAAAGGGAGTTTCTCGTCATGAGAAACTCCCTTTTTGTATGTTCTATTGGGTGTAGGGGAAGCGTTCCGCGGGCGCGGGCTGAGCCTCGGTCTCAGCTTCCGCTTATAATCCCGCTGGAGTCACCCCTACACACTTTTCATTTTGTTATCTTTAACTTCATTTGTGGAATTAACTGAGTTATGTCCCTGCCTCTTTTTGTATGCAGTATTCCGCAAGTTGTTCAAATAAGTCGTTCAGTGCAGGTTCCATCTTCTCTTCGGGGATGCCCCCAAAGCCCAGTAATAACTTGGAAGAGACAGTTGTCCGGTTGATGCGGTAATGGTCAAGTGCAGAGATACGGATACCAATTTCCGCAAGTTTGGTTCTCAATTGTTCCCCCGTGAAATGTGTCTGGCAATCTATCACAACATGCATGCCAGCTTGATCTCCAGAAATCGAGAGCCACTCTGCATACGGTTCGCCAATCTTTCGTAAGATGTCTAATTTTCGTTTGTAGAGCTTCCGCATTCGGTTTACATGTTTCTCAAAATACCCTTTTTCCATAAATTGAGTCAAAGTTGCTTGATCAAAGCGTGGGACAGTAGCTGCATAATGTCCAAATTGGCGTCTGTACACATCCAATAAATGCGATGGAATGACCGCATACGCGATACGCAGTGAGGGCATCAGAGATTTTGAAAATGTGCTCAAATAAATCACGCGATTATTTGTATCAAATCCTTGCAGTGCAGGGATTGGCATTCCGACATAACGGAATTCACTATCATAATCGTCCTCGATGATATAGCCACCGGTTTCAGTTGCCCACTTTAACAATTGATTTCGTCTAGAGGCAGATAGGATGGCGCCGGTTGGGAACTGGTGAGCAGGGGTAATATAAGCAGCTGTGGCATTGGTTGTTCGAAGTTCGCTGACTTTCATCCCTTCTTCGTCTACAGCAATCGGTACGGCTTGATAGGCGCTGTTTTGTGAGAAGTGATGGGTAAGCGAATAGCCTGGATCTTCCACTGCCAATACTCCGGCGTCCCCCATTAAGCGTAAGAGAAAAGGTAAGAGCTGTTCGGTTCCTGACCCGATGATGACTTGCTCAGGGGTACACCTGACACCCCGTGATTGATAGAGATAGGTCGCAATCTGTTGGCGAAGAGAGAGGTCTCCTTGAGGGTGTCCAAGGTGAAGTAGCTCTCGATTTCGATCAGACAGCACATCACGTGCGCATTTTCTCCATTGTTCTAATGGAAAGTGCGCAAGGTCGATTTTCCCTGGATGAAAGTCATAGCGGTAGCTCGGGGCTTCTAGTTCTTGTCGAGCAGGTTGTTCGCCAGGTGTACTCCGGATGAGTTCTGTACTGTTTTGTACAAAGTATCCTTTGCGAGGCAGTGCAATGACATAGCCCTCATCTACAAGTTGGTGATAGGTCGTTTCAATCGTTGTCTGACTGATGGACAAGTAATCCGCCAATTGACGCTTCGAAGGAAGCTTTTCTCCTTCGGCAAGCTGCCCTGTCAATATCGCTTCACGAAAAGCGCGATACAGCCGTTCATAGAGTGGCATGGATGAATCAGTTGATAGGTGTGGTAGAAATAATTCCATAGCAACGTCCTCCGTTCAAGTTCTGTGGTTTTAGTATACGGGAATATAGATGTGTACGTTGCACAATTTGTGAAAATCGGGTAAACTAGAGCTAATTTCATGTGTGAAAAACGATGATCGGAAGCAGTAACAAGCCCGTTTTTTCAAGAGAGTCAGCGGTTGGTGAGAGCTGATAAAAACACTTGTGAATCCATCCTGAGAGTTGCCTTCGGTATAACGAAGGCCGGTCAAGAGGCCGTTATGAGACAAGTGGTGTTCCTATGGACACAACCAGGGTGGTAACGCGGGTAGCTCTCGTCCCTTTTTTAGGGATGGGGGCTTTTTGTATGCAAAAAATCGTTGGAAGCCAATCAAGAGGAGGAAATTCTATGTTAGATGTACGGTATGTACGTGACAATTTTGATGCCGTAAAGGCAAAGCTCGCAAAGCGAGGAGAAGATATCTCAGAGTTTGATCAATTTGAAGTGCTCGATCAAAAACGCCGAGAGTTGATTGCCAAAACAGAAGAGTTGAAGTCTGAGCGCAATAAAGTGTCTGAGCAGATCTCTACGATGAAGCGCAACAAAGAAAATGCAGATGAGGCCATCGCACGTATGCGTCAAGTTGGCGATGAAATCAAAGAGTTAGACGAAGAACTTCGTGAAGTTGAAGAAAAGTTCAATTATATGATGATGCGTATTCCAAACATTCCGCACGACAGCGTACCAATCGGGGATACAGAAGACGATAACGTCACGCACCGTACGTGGGGAGATGCACCGTCATTTGACTTCGAACCGAAAGCCCACTGGGATATCGTGACAGATTTGAAGCTTGTCGACTTTGAACGTGCAGCGAAAGTAACGGGAAGCCGTTTTGCTTTCTACCGTGGTCTAGGTGCACGTCTTGAGCGTGCTTTACTGAACTTCATGATGGATCTGCACTCTGAAGAGCATGGCTACGAAGAAATGATTCCACCGTACATGGCAAACCGTGAGAGTTTAACGGGAACAGGCCAGTTGCCGAAGTTTGAAGAAGATGCCTTCTTGATCCAAGAGGAAGATTACTTCTTGATTCCAACAGCTGAAGTACCGGTGACGAACTTCTACCGAGATGAAATCTTAGAAGCTGAGCAACTTCCACAAGCGTTCACAGCGTATAGCGCATGTTTCCGTTCTGAAGCAGGATCTGCAGGACGCGACACACGTGGCTTGATTCGTCAGCATCAATTCAACAAAGTCGAACTGGTTCGTTTTGTGAAGCCAGAAGAATCTTACGAGCAACTGGAACTATTAACAGGACACGCAGAGAAAGTGCTTCAACTTCTTGGTCTTCCGTACCGCGTGTTGTTGATGTGTACAGCCGACCTAGGGTTCACAGCAGCGAAGAAATACGATATCGAAGTATGGCTTCCAAGCTACAACGACTTCAAAGAGATTTCTTCTTGCAGTAATTTTGAAGATTTCCAAGCGCGTCGTGCGGGTATCCGATTCCGCCGCGAGCCAGGTGCAAAACCTGAATATGTGCACACGTTGAACGGAAGCGGCCTAGCGATTGGTCGTACGGTTGCGGCGATTTTAGAAAACTACCAGCAAGCAGACGGATCTGTTGTGATTCCAGAAGTATTGCGTCCATACATGGGTGGTAAAGACGTTATCCGTTAATTGAAAAAGCAGCCGACTCTTATAGGGAGTCTGGCTGCTTTTGTTGTTTGCGGAGCTTTTTTTGCTCACGTAAGTTACGGAAGAAAGAGGTGAGGATTTCGCCACAGGCCTCAGCCTCCACACCTTCAATGACTTCACATGCATGGTTGAAACGTTCATCGTTTAGGAGAGTGTAAAGTGAATGCACGCACCCTGCTTTTGCATCGCGTGCGCCGTAAACGACGCGTGGAATCCGGGATTGTAAGATAGCCCCTGCACACATCGGGCAAGGCTCGAGCGTGACATAAAGCGTCGTGTCTTCTAAGCGCCAGCTACCGAGCTGTTTGCATCCCTCTTCGATGACTAACATCTCCGCATGGGTAAGGGCGTTTTGCGTCGCTTCTCGGAGGTTCGAGCCTCGTGCGATGATGGTGTCGTTATGAACAAGAATCGCTCCGATGGGGACTTCTCCAGCATCGCCAGCCTTCTTTGCTTCGGCAAGCGCTTCTCTCATATAGAAGTCGTGCATAAGACCTTCCTCCTCTCTAATTTTATGTTTCTTTGCTTGGAAAGATGGACGGATTTTCATCTATGTTTCATGGTAGAGCTGTGGTAAAATGGAAAGCACGACTTGAGACAGAAGAGTGAGGTCAGAAGCTATGTCTATTCCATTTATTACGGTTGAAGGGCCTATTGGCGTCGGGAAAACGTCCCTAGCAAAAGCCATCGCCGATACGTATCAATTTGAATTACTGAAAGAAATCGTTGACGAGAACCCGTTCTTAGATAAATTTTATGACAATATTGCAGAGTGGAGCTTCCAGACGGAAATGTTCTTCTTATGTAACCGTTATAAGCAGCTGGCAGACATTCAAAAGCATTATATCGCAAACGACCGTCCTGTTGCTGCCGATTATCATATTTTCAAAAACCTGATTTTTGCTAAGCGCACTCTTTCTCCAGTGGAGTATGCGAAATACGAAGGAATTTACTCTATTTTAACACGAGATATGCCTGTTCCGAACATGGTCGTCTACCTAGACGCAAGCCTGGATGTATTACTAGAGCGTATCGAACTGCGTGGCCGTGATTTCGAGAAGAAGATCGAGCCCGCTTACCTTGCGCAATTATCTGCAGACTACCGCGTGTTCATAGAAGATTTCGAGAAGGCGCACCCGGAGGTTCCTGTCCTGCGTTTTAGCGGAGACGATTTCGATTTCGTCCAAAACCCACAAGACCTGGCCCACATTTTAGATAAAGTAGATGCAACATTACATAAAAGGAGCTTGCAACGATGAATTTACGAGAGAAATACGGCATTCCCCATGATGCTGTCATCACGATCGCCGGAACTGTAGGTGTCGGAAAATCAACGATGACTAAAACTTTGGCAGAAGCGCTTGATTTTAAGACTTCTTTTGAAAAGGTAGATACGAATCCTTATTTGGACCGTTTCTATGACGATTTCTCTAAATGGAGCTTCCACTTACAGATTTACTTCTTAGCGGAGCGCTTTAAAGAACAGAAGCGCATGTTTGAGTACGGTGGTGGATTCATCCAAGACCGCTCCATCTATGAAGATACGGGTATCTTTGCACGGATGCACAAAGAGAAAGGCACAATGGATCCTGTCGACTACGAAACGTATACAAGCCTTTTCGATGCGATGGTCATGACGCCTTACTTCCCACATCCAGATTTGCTGATCTACCTTGAAGGTTCACTGGAGAGCATCATCGGCCGCATCCAAGAGCGTGGCCGTCCGATGGAGCAGCAAACACCCATCACGTATTGGGAAGAGATGCACGGCCGTTACGAGAACTGGATCGATAACTTTAACGGATGCCCAGTGCTTCGTTTGAACATCAATGATTACGATATCGTGAAACGTCCAGAAGATGTAGAAAAAATCTTAGACCGCATCGGTAGCCACCTAACGAAAACAGCGGTTTACCGCGGTTAATGATACGTTTGGAATGCCCCTTCGACCTTTTGAGGTTGGAGGGGTTTTTTGTGGAGGAAGCAGGGGGTTCCCGACCTGCGGATTAGTTTCCATAACATCATTTGGGGCGTTAATGGGACTTGCTCGGGCGTTAAATGAGCGGTTAGGGTCGTTAAATCGTACAACAGGGGCGTTAAAACAGCATTTGAGGGCGTTAAGTAAGAGACGCTATTATTATGTTTAGGGCTTCGTGATTGCGAAAGCATTTTCCTCATTTTGGATTTAAATTTGCTTGTGGGTGAGTGCTTCGTCGCTAAAACAACGATTTTCGACGCTAGATTCACAATTTGCGTCGCTCAAAGCAAAGTTTTCGTCGCTCAGATGATTGATGATAGCTTTTCCGACGCTGAAATAAGAGTTCGCGTCGCTGGATTCACAATTTTCGACGCTTTAAGCGAGGTTTTCGTCGCTCAAGCCAAAGCGTGCACGGTAGTCGGTCATTCCCCACAAACAAAAAACTGCCCGCCCCACTTAAAGTGAGACAGGCAGTTCTAAATATTCAGACACGACTCTTGTAAGAAAAATTCGACCTGGAGTGATCGAATTCAATCTCATGTTTATGCGTGTGTGTGTTTTAAAATGGAGGAGGTAGAGGGATTCGAACCCCCGCGCGGTTTGACCCGCCTGTCGGTTTTCAAGACCGATCCCTTCAGCCGGACTTGGGTATACCTCCGAAGTACAGAAATAAATTTATCACGTCTAAAATTCAAAGTCAACAAAGAAAATGTTTTTTTTAAATATAATTTTTTTACGCGAGATTTGATTTTTCGTACGGAGGTGCGTATACTAATAAATGCCGTGCTAGGTGGGAAGGTAGCGGTGTCCTGTAACTCGCAATCCGCTCTAGCGAGACTGAACTCCTTCTCTGAGGCTGTTTGCATGTGAGGTCTGGTGTTTGCACGTAGTGTTGACGTCCGGGTCCTGCGCAATGAATACCCATGAACCATGTCAGGTCCGGAAGGAAGCAGCATTAAGTGGTGCTATTTATGTGCCGCGGGGTCGCCTGGGCTGAGCTAACGACAAGCGTGCCGCTCATGTGTAGCAGTCGAAGGAAGGTGCACGGTATACATAGAAGATTCACCCGTTTTCCGTTAGGGAAGACGGGTTTTTTATGGTATAATGGAAAGAGTGACTGATCATCAGAAATGGAGTGGAATGTGTGACTTATCAAGCGTTTTATCGTGCATACCGACCGCAATCCTTCGGGGAGATGTCGGGGCAAAAACACATTAAGCAAACCCTCCAGAATGCACTCGACTCTGGAAAGACAACACACGCCTACTTGTTCTCGGGACCACGAGGAACCGGAAAGACAAGTACAGCTAAAATATTTGCGAAGGCCCTGAATTGTGAAAACGGCCCCGCCAAAGAACCTTGCAACACCTGTGCAATCTGTACAAGTATCACAGATGGCTCCAATCCAGACGTGCTTGAATTTGATGCCGCGTCCCATTCACGGGTAGAAGAAATGCGAGACGTCATCGAAAAAGTACGCTTCGCACCGTCGAACGCACGTTATAAAGTGTACATCATTGATGAGGTGCACATGCTCTCGACAAGTGCTTTCAACGCACTACTCAAAACACTAGAAGAACCGCCCCCCCATGCTGTATTTGTTCTCGCAACGACTGAACCTCATAAAATTCCACTTACAATCATCTCGCGTTGTCAGCGATTCGATTTCAAACGAATTTCCAACACGGACATTGTGGAGCGAATGGTTCAAGTGCTTGACGACGCAGGGATTCCATATGATGAAAAAGTGTTGCGTCTAATTGCGCAAGCATCTGCTGGTGGAATGCGAGATGCATTAAGCTTACTAGATCAAGTGGTTTCGTACAGTGCGGAAACAATGACAATGGAAGAGGCACTCTTTATTACAGGTTCGATTGGTTCAGATGCATTCGTCCATATGGCAGAAGCACTGCTTGATGGCAACGTGAATGATGCGCTTGCCACGCTCGACGGTCTGATCATGGACGGCAAAGACCCTGTGCGCTTGATTGAAGACTTGGTGACGTTCTATCGCGACCTTCTCATCATGCAACACGTCGAGTCACCGGAAGAAATGGTCGAGATCGCAGAACCGACAGACTATGTGAAGGAGCTTTCCAAGCGCTACTCGCAACAACGCCTTTACACAAGCATTCAAATTGCTACTGAGATGCAACAAGAGATGCGTTTTTCAAACCATCCTAAAATCTATGTGGAGACAGCACTCATTCGATTGTCTCAGCTGACGGATCAACCTGGGAACACAACGACATCCTCTGTCTCAGACGAGCAAGTACAAAGACTTGAATCAAAAATTGCAAAACTCGAAGCGCAACTGCGTTCAGGAACAGCAAATGCGCCAGCAGAAGCCACGAAACAGAAACGTTCGCGTGGGCCAAGTGGTATCAAAGTTCCAACAGGACGAATTCAAGAAGTCCTGAAGTCTGCAACAAAACCAGCGATTCAGCAAGTGAAAACGCAATGGGCACAAGTCATGCAGCAACTGCAACGCTCGCATGCGGCTCTCCTGAATGACGCGGAACCAGTTGCGGCATCGGATACCGCTTTTGTGTTAAAATTCAAATATGAAATCCACTGCCAAATGGCAATGGACAATCAAACGTTCTCGACCCTCTTCCCGCAAGTTGTGGAAGACGTGACAGGAACACTTTATGAAGTGCTGTATACGCCGGAAGACCAGTGGCTTGAAATTCGCTCTGCATTCATTGCAGGGAATCAGCTAACTGGCGTTGTAGAAGAAGGAGACGACGATGACGAACAAGAAACAGTCATCGATCCATTGATCTCGGAAGCAACGAAACTATTCGGTGAAGACTTTGTTGAAATCAAAGAAGACTAAAGGAGGAAATCACAATGCGTGGTGGAATGGGAAATATGCAAGGTATGATGAAACAAATGCAGAAAATGCAAAAGAAAATGGCAGAGGCTCAAGAAGAGCTTGGCACACAACACTTTGAAGGTGTAGCAGGTGGCGGTATGGTCAAAGTGACTGTTACAGGACACCGTGAAGTTGTCGGAGTCGCTCTTGATGAATCTGTTGTAGATCCAGAAGATGTAGAAATGCTACAAGATCTAATTGTCATTGCGACAAACGAAGCATTGAAGAAAGCAGAAGAAACAGCGAATGCCACAATGGGCCAATTCACGAAGGGATTGAACCTTCCTGGCATGTTCTAGGAGGACACACAATGCATTATCCAGCGCCGATTTCTAAACTAATCGACAGCTTTATGAAACTGCCAGGTATTGGGCCGAAGACAGCGGCCCGTCTGGCGTTTTTTGTACTCAGCATGAAAGAAGACACGGTAACCGATTTTGCAAAGGCGCTGCTCGATGCAAAACGAAATTTAAGTTATTGCTCCGTATGTGGGCATATTACGGATATAGACCCTTGTGCTATCTGTCAGGACACAGCTCGTAACCAAACGATGATCTGTGTTGTGCAAGATACGAAAGACGTGATTGCGATGGAAAAGATGCGCGATTACCAAGGTCTTTATCACGTTCTTCATGGTGCCATCTCTCCTATGGAAGGAATTGGCCCAGAAGATATCAATATCCCCCCACTTCTGAAACGTCTTCAAAATGAAGAGGTGCAAGAATTGATTTTAGCAACAAACCCTACTATAGAAGGAGAAGCGACTGCGATGTACATTTCGCGACTCGTGAAACCTTCTGGCATCCGTACTACACGAATTGCCCACGGCTTACCAGTCGGCGGAGATTTAGAATATGCAGATGAAGTGACGCTTTCAAAAGCACTAGAAGGGAGACGAGAACTCTAATGGGTTTGTTCTCTCGTCGTGGAAAGTTGAAACAAGAATTCGATACACGCTTTATTCGTTTATTAGAAGAAACACGTGCGGATTGGCATACGGCCCAGATGGTAGAGTCTCATTTGGATGACTACAACCTTGATGCGATCGCCAAGCGCAAGGCGATGGAAAGTATACACTTCTATCTGTATGCCGAAGCGAAACGTCGCCAAGTGGTCTATAAGCCGAGATAAATGCATAAAGTAAAGGGAAAGGAGTTGTGAGATGACTTATCTCGGTCTTTCCCTTTTTCTTTTGGCCATTTTAGCAGTAGCACGAAAACCCCTTTATACTATTATCGATTTTGTCGGGAAGATTTTTATGGAGAGCGGCTATTGGTATGTTATGTCTTTACGCTGCTCATTTGACAGCAAGCTTTATAGGTAGCGATTGGCAAGTCCCTATCACGTATTTCACTGCCGCGTTTGCTATCGTATGTGGTTTCCCTGGAGTCGTAGGTGTTGTGGTTTTATCTTTTTTAATTTAATTTCAAAAATCTATTGACCATCTATGAAAAAGGATGTATTATTAGTTAGGTCGCCAAGACAACACATCAAAAACGAAATAAAGTGTTGACAACTATTTGATAAGTTGGTATACTTTAAAAGTTGTCCCAAGACGACATATGAACATTGAAAACTGAACATGCAAGACGTCAAGATAGAGCGTCACCACCCCGACCCCCGTTGGGTGTGCGTGACGCAAACACGAACTAAGTCGCATCCTTTAACGGGTTGTGATGGACGTTCAAAAATTAAGTCAGCAACAAAATGAGCTTCTATTAAGTTCTCTTTTATGGAGAGTTTGATCCTGGCTCAGGACGAACGCTGGCGGCGT
>NZ_JBGOBM010000022.1:0-12819 GCF_041475995.1 Chryseomicrobium imtechense
GTCTCCATAAAATCAAAATACCATGAACACTGGGCTCATGGCATCAAAAATTATATACTTTCTTATCTTTTAAAAAAGGAACAACAGGGAATTGATTCCCTGTTGTTTTTCTTTATTTAGTTGAGACTCTGAACTTCATTCTTAACTTAATTTGCTAATTATCTACAGTCCAATACCACTAGCTACGTTATCCTCAAAAATGGTCCCAAGTTTAATGTACCGTTGGAGGGAAGACGATTGTTTATGTCGGGTCTGTTTCATGATCTGATGTTCCGTCTTTCCTGCCTTCGCCGCCGACGAACAGAACCCACTTCGTAGACTGTGCGCACCGAAGGCTTCAAAGTGAAGCCCCACCTCTTTACAATACTTCTGGACGATCAATCGAACGGATTGGGCGGTCAACCGGTCATATAGGTTCCCGTGCCGATCGATACGTCGGAAGACCGGCCCCTCTGTGATGTCGGCCTCCATTAGCCATTCTTGTAGACTCCGAACGGGACACGTGAGCGGATTGCTCCCATAGGGAAGGGCCACTTCCTGGCCGCCCCCTGTCTGGTCCGTCTTACTTTTTCCGATCTGGATGATCAACCCGTCTTGCGTAAACTGGATATCTTCCACATCCAGCGCCACCAATTCACTCCGACGGAAGGCGCCCGCCCAGCCGATGACGAGGAGCGCATGATCTCGGATGCCGATGCGCGAAGAAGGAAGTACGTGTACCAGTTGACGGAGGTCGTGTAGCCATAGCGCGTCCTTGCCGACCTCTTTCACGCCGATCGTCCGCTGGATCCCGTTCCAGACCCCCTGGACCAGAGGCGTCTTGGTCGGGCTCGCATAATTCGCGGTCTCATGACGCTGCGAGATGGCCGTCATCTTTCGCTTGATGGTCGAGGCCTTGCTCGTCTGGCTGAGGAACGTGAGGTAGTAGACAATCGTCTCTTCCGATGCTGGGAGCGATTCGAGGGAATGGTCCTGACACCACTGGACGAATAGGCGCCAATCTGTTCCATAGGCTTTCTTGGTGTTGACCGCCTTCGAGTTGGTCAGGTGCGTCTCCGCTAACGTATGAAGTTCCTGTAGGTCGGTCGTCAGGGCGCTGGCGCCCCGTTGGATCTCGTGCATGGTAAACCTCCATTCTCCATCTTCATTTGAGTTTCTTCTATTATAATAGACCCTGTCACCTAACAAGAGGTTGCTCTCACTTACACAAGTTTGATCGTACGCAAATGTCTGGCTATGCCAAGACCTTTTTTGTTTGCATCCCGGATGGATCAGATCTTCGCATGTCATCTAAAGTGCATCATCCGAGTGGCCATCCAATGAATCACATTAACAGATTAAGGGAGAATATGGATGGATATAAAAAGGGATTTCCTTACTAAATTATACCACTTCTAAGTAGCGATAAGGATGGTTATCGCTACTTAGAATCTTAAAAATTGAATTGTTCTATTCCTCTCTCATAGTATGAGAATTATTGACAGAATTTCACTCCCACAAAAACCCATAATGATTCATGAGACAATCCAGAACACTTTTTTAAAAACCAGGTAGATATAGTAGGAATAAAAAATCAACCTGGCCAGTAGAAGCCAGGTTGATAAAGTGTGCGTCATATGATTTCAATCAGAAGTTCTTTTTATCATCCTCTGTACGGTAATCGTAAGTGGATCCATTATCTGTATTAAAATCATTGGATTGAAGATGATTAAAGCCAGTGTCTTGAGGAACGTCTTGTGCAAGCGTATCATCTGCATGTGCAGAAGTTCCATGCATATAGCGTTCTTCCTCTTGAGTAGATTTCATATCATCCTTCGCATCTTGTTTCATTTGTTCCTTTTGCTGTTCGTAGTTTTCTTTGTCTACTTCAGCCTCATCAATTGATTTTTCCATACGATCTAGATAGCGAGAAGCGTGTTCACGTCCACCTAAACCAAATGCTAAACCAAATGCAAGGGCAACTCCACCAAGGATTAAGATAAACGCCGACTGGATGATTCCAGGTGCAATTCCTAATTGGCTAAGTGCCATAAAGAAAGCAAATCCGAGGATTGCATATTTAGCTACTAAGCGTAAGAAGTGTGGAGAACCTGATGCATCTTTCATCAAGCTACCTACGAGTTTCTCAGCTAAGTTAGCTAGCCAGAAACCTACCGCCAGAATAACTAATGCAGCGACTACCATAGGAAGGTAAGCAAATACTGCACTACCTAGTGATACCATGAAGTCTAGGTTGACAAGTTGTAGTGCTTCCATTACAAACAGAAGAACAATTAATACTTGAACAACTGTTCCGATGATTGAAGCTAAATCAAAGTTAGAAGAATTCGTTTTGTTTAGACCAATTTTTGAAGCTAAATTGTTGATACCAAATCCATTTAATAAGTTGACCACAAAATCTTTCACAAATTTCGCTACGTAGATACCTACAAGTACCAATACAATAGCAACGATGATTTGTGGAATCATGGCCATGATGTCATTTAACATTGCAACGGCTGGTTGTGAAATACCATCAAGGTCAAGAATTTCTAAAGCTGTGATCGTAATTGGGATTAAAATCAAGATAAACGCAATCAATCCAGCAATTTTAGAAAGGCTTGTATTTGAAGTCGTATTTGTTGGTGTAGTTGTTGAATTATTTTTCAAATTCATTTTGTCCGTAAATTTGTCAATTCCAACAGCATGTAAGAATTTCTCTACTAGATTGCGAACTAATTTCGCGATGAAATACCCTATAGCAAATACGATAGCTGCAGAGACCAGTTTAGGAATGAAATTAATGAAGCTAGATAACATGTCTTCAAATGGACCGCTTAAGCCATCAATTCCTAATGCATTTAATACAGCGGGTAAGAAAAGAAGGAAAATTAAGTAGTAAGAAACGTTGGCAACCGTGTCTGTCCACTTCGTTTTCTGTTCACCAGTAGCTGACATGCCAGTCTTTTGACCAAGTTTGTTGAAATCGACTTTGTTGCCCAGCATTTGGATGCCTTTTTTAACTAAGGTAGCCAGTCCCCAAGCAACTAGTAATATCAAACCAGCTTTTAAAATGTTTAAGAAAGCGCCTGTCAATGTGTCATACATGTTCGCAAACGGAGCTGCGAATGTGTCGAGGTTAAGTATGTTAAAGAATAGAACGAATGCAAGGATGAGCAAGATGAAAAATACTACCTTACTAATAATCTTTTCGACTGACCATTTAGAGCGTGTGTTACCTAGACGTTCATTGAGGTTTAGTTTACGAAGACCTTTGAAGACTACTTTCTCAACAACTTTCGCGATAATAAATCCGATTAATAATACAAGCAATGCGAGAAGTAGGTCAGGTAGAGATGATAACATGTCTCTTACATAATATTCATTGAACAATAGAGTTCCCTCCTCTGTTTTGTTATAGGAAAAACTGTTTGATTTTCCTATATAGGTTATACCCACTGAACTGTGTAATAAAACTAAATTGAAGCTAACCGAAGAAGAAGTAATTATCTATAATGAAGATTCCTATACCACAGATAAACACGATGTAAAGTCTCACAATCGGAGTTAGGGGAATTAGGAAATTTACTGTCTCTGATCTTTCTTCTAATTATAAGTGGGATTATCGTGAATAACATAAATTGATTAAAAATTATGAGGTCGCAAAAATAGATTACTTATCAAGAGAGAAATAGAGAATTCATAGCAAATCCTCTCTATTATTAGCGTTTGTGATGAGACCTTTAAAATAAGAAGCTACGCTATACATTGAATATAGATAGATATTTTTTCAACTCATTTCTAACTAATACCTACATATAAAATTATGATTGACTATTCAATCATTACAAATATTACAAATTTTATAAATCAATTTAAGTTTATTCTTGTTTTAAATAAGGTATTTCCTATATAGAATCAACTTAATTACGAAAAGAACGAGGAGGATGTAAAATGGAAAATCGAGACAACAAGCTATATGGAATCTATGATACGGAAACTGAAATCCAAGCGGAAATGGATCGCTTACGAGCAGAAGGGTATACGGAGGAAGATATGTATATCGTTTCAAACAGAGACAATCAATATTCTATGTACCGTGGCTCTTCTGATTACAACACAAACGAAGAGAGCTCTTGGTGGGATCGTTTCAAAGCCTCTCTAACAGGTGAAGATCTTATTCGAGATCAACATTTTACGAACATGGGATTGTCAGATGAAGAACGCACACGCTATTCGAGCGAACTTGAAGCCGGAAAATATCTATTATATGTAGATAAAGATTACGGAAATCACTTCACTGGAAGTGTGGGTTCATATGATACAGGTAATACATTCGAATCTACTCATGAAGGTACGGAAGAAGAACGCTTAGAACTTCATGAAGAACAACTTCATGTCGATAAACAACGCGTTCAAACTGGTGAAATCGATGTAGAGAAGCATGTCGTAGAAGACACTCAGACTGTAGAAGTCCCTGTTGAGCGCGAAGAAGTCTATATCGAAAGACGTCCAGTCAACCAGGAGTCTTCTGTCCATTCAGAAGGTAACTTCGGTGAAGGGTCGACTCATGCTTACGAAGAAGAAGGACGCATTCACATTCCAGTGACGGAAGAACACGTCGAAGTGACAAAGAAAGATGTTGTCGCTGAAGAGATCGTCATCGGTAAAAAGAAAGTGATGGATACGGAAACCGTTTCTGAAACGGTTCGCCGTGAAGAAGTAGATATTCACGATTCTACAAACCAATTACGTGATACGGATCTAACAGACCGTGACCGTACAGATCGCGATCTATAATAAAGTTATCAAAAGAAGCCAGTTTCCCTGCTGGCTTCTTTTTTGATTTGATAATTAGTTGTTCTCTTCTTTTTGTGACTTTTAAAAAAAATCGTAGTTTAATCATAGTATATAAATATTTCAATTGAAGAGTCTATTACGAAAGCTCATTAATTCTTAAAAAGTTATCCAGATACTAAACACCATTTAAATCAAGTGAGCTCATTGATACGTGGGTTTGAAACACCTTATGGTATGGAAATGTTATCTACTGTCCATTGGATTATGAAAGAGAACCCTGAGCAGGCAGAAAATTTCAGTTCGGTTTATCAAGAAGTTTTAGCTTGGAATGATAGAAAAAAGAAATTGTTCTCTGAGGAACATGTTTTCAAAACTTGGCAGTATTTAGTGAATTATAGACAAAGTAATGCGAGCTAAACAAAAAAGCTAAATTTGTGTATACTAGTTAGTAACAGAACCCACCACGCCTCTTTACAATGCGGACCAAGGTGGGTCATTTTTTGCATTCAAAAAGGAGCCTGAATTTGGCTCCTAAACTGAATGTTATTTTAAATTCACTTCATAGATGGCCAGTTAAACTCCCCTTTATAATATGTTCGTTTTAATCGTCCTAAGTCATGATTCCACTCGGCAATAGCATACGAATATTTACTTCTCCCATTAGTTTGTCGAACCCTTAAGGCAATATTGCCATCTATGATTCGAACAACCTTCTTTAAACCATGCTTAGCAACAGCTCTTTGTAACACTCTCCACCTTTGTTCTCTACTAGTACCTGTAATCTGATAACCCATATCCCTTAGAAAACTACTGTCATTTAATTTCGCATCTTCAAGCTCTCTTTCGTTATCTAATTTCCATTGTTCTACTCTCTGATCATGACGTTCTATAATACCATTTTGTAAATCCTCAAACCTTTTTACTAACTCATTATGCTTAAGTAGCAGCTTTCTATATTCATCCTCTTGTTTATGGGGATGTTGTGAAGTGGTCTCTTTAGAATTTAATTGTTTCTGAAGGTATAAATTCTGATCTTGTAAATTAAAGTTTTTCCTCTCAAGCTCTTTGATTTTTTCATGAATAATAAACAATGGTTTATTTGGACGAATATTTTCGACCAACTCTTTTGGCTTTATTTCTTTAGGTACATCAATAATAACTACTAGTATTTGAACAATAGAATAAATATAGACACCCATCATTGCAATCATCCATAAAACTAGCATGAATTCAGAAGAAATTAAAAAAGTAAGTATAAGACCCAAGAATAAAGATGAATAAATGTTCCCAAATCGAACAGCCAATTTTTGAAGTTTGGGTGAATAATATTTATCCATCAAATAGACGTATGCCAAAATGCTCCCTAAACCTAATGTAAGAATAACTAAAATCACACAACTAATGTCATAAAATCTTGTATTCTTCATCGAATCCCCACCATGTTTTTAATCTTAGTTTATCAGAGTTTCATCACTATAAATATCTCTCTTGTTTCCAAAAGGCTCTTTTTGAAATTAAAAAACTGTATCAATTAGAAGAGAATTGACTCCTCTAAATCAACACAGTTTTTGCTACCACTACTTATTCTTCTCCCATATCCTCTAAAGCTTCCGGATACACAACAGAGCTGATAACCTCGTCAGTATCCACATCCTTCACTTCAATAAGCACTTCTAAATCATCTGACTGAACGCCACTGAAAAGTTGGTATAGTGTACCGACCATTCCAACACTCATGGTCGCAAACCCATCAAAGCTGTTCTCGAAAGCTTCACGGTCTACACTCAGTGTGAAGTGACTATAATCTTTATTCGTTTCTACTCCCTTAATTGATGGGAAGTCACCCGATTCAACTAAGTCTGTTTTAGTCTCTTCCACACTTGCTGCCATTTCTTCCATCATTTCTTTATGTTTGCTCTTAGACATTTTGTACGTAACAGAACCATCGTCATTGGCAGTTGCTTCACCGATTCCATCTGCTTCTGCATTGGCAACTACTTCTGCGAGATCTTCACCTTCAAAGAAGCTCGCTGGCAAGGTTACTTCTACATTAAATAGTCCTTTATCGACGTTGACGCCACCTTCTTCAGACTCAGTCTCTTCTGTATCTACTGTTTCGGTAGAGGCTTGATTCTCTATTTCCTCGGCTGGTGCTGTTTCTTCATTCCCACATGCACCTAAAACTAAAAGGCTCGCTGCGAGTAATGCTACTAGTTTTTTCATTGTATTCTCCTCTATTCAAAATAAATTCCACATAATCAGTTTTACTCAACTTTTAACTCTCCATTATTTTGCCAGCCATCTACGAGTCCTGTATGATAATCAAATGTAATATAAGAAATTCCATAGTTCCACCAATTCCCACCGATAGTTATACCATCTGGCGTCCCCATAATAGCTTTCACTTCATCTTTAGTAGATCCAAGTCCAAAAGTCGTGCTACTGCTTGATACTGTAGGGTTGTCATTAGCAATTAAAGAAGTTGAATCATTCTCTAATCTATTAATTAATTCTTGATTGAAACTCGCCAACTCTTCATTCTCATCTTCAAGTGCAGCGACATTTTCTAATAAAGTATCGTATTCTATTTGTAATGATAAGTATTCAGATGAATTAGTAGTTCCCTTTTCGCTTTCTAACACCTCAATTTTTGCTTTTAAATCATTGTTTTGAGTGAGTAGCTCTTCTAAGTTTTCTCGTTGCTGAGTAATCTGCTCTTGCAGGACATCACTATTTTCATAAGTATCAACCAAACTATTATAATCATTCACTATTGTATTATTTTCATTTAGCAACATGACTATCGCAATGACAAACAAGATTACTATGCTTAATAAAGGAAAAAATAGTTTATGCCTCCAGGTAGTTTTTCTGATGCCACTATCAAAAGGTGCAGACGAAGTTGTAGTTTTTCTTACAACTACATTTTTGTTCTCATTTAATTGTTGTTGTGTTTCTGATTGGAATAATTGATCATACTCTTCTTTTCTCTTCGAGTTTGAAAGTACCTCATAAGCCTTTTCAATCAACTTTTTTTCTAAAGGTGAATGTGTTGTACTCATTCTATCTTGATATGCTTTGTATATTTCGTCCTTTGTTGATGAGGGCGATATATTTAGAAGATGATAATAGTTGATTTGGCCAGCCATTAAGATTCCTCCTCAAAAAGATTCTGTTGTTGAGTTTCAATCATCTCGTTTTTTCCATATATGCCATCTAGCCTTATTTTTAAATAATTTGAATCTTCAAGAACTTTGTGAAGCAGATTATGGTTATGTAAATACACAAATAAAGCTGCTGATCTTGCCTGACAATTGAAAGATTTAGATGGGTTATATTCGATGTCAGTAAAAGCGTCATATTTGATGAGTTCCATAGATAAGTGATGATTCTCTGAAAGAGCTTTTAAATATATCCAATCATAAAATAAAGTTTTAGGTTTTAATGGCCACTCTTCTAGAAAATCAAATTTTATTAACTCTCCAGATCCTTTTAAGCGAGCATCTGTTTTAGCTTCTCGTGGAGGTGCTAATAGCAAATCCATATAAGGCCCACCTTTTTCGAACACCTTAGAGCTTTGAAATATATTTTCTACAGGTATTTTTTGTTGATTATGTTGGATTTTAAGATTAAATGCACTCAATTGCATACCAAGTGGGTCAATACTTTTTGAAGATATCTCTAAAATCTTCGAGTCGGGATTTTCAACTAAGTAATTTTGATGTAATGACTCTATCGATTTTTGTTTCTGACTTATAGAAAATCCAGGAAACCAGTTGAATTCGACGCCTTCCTCTCTAACTCCATCTGTATAGACTACAAAGATTGGTCTACTCGCCATCAAATTCCTCCTAAATTCTATGTTGAAAAAGCTTTTTGGTTATTTGAACACTTACATTCTCAGTAACGATTTCATTGCAAACTAATTTTACATCTTCAAAATCATACACATGTATTTTCTTTATCATCTCTGGCTCAACTTTATCTCTAATAATCACTTCAGCTTGAATATCGGTTGGATTACATCTTAATTCATTATCTTTTCTAATACGGATTGCATTATCTTTACCTAATATAGTGGAATTAAATAAACTTTCGAATGCTTCAGCTGTAGCTCTTTCTGAAATCGTTTTTGATGATTGATTTTTATTAGCCGCGTTTGTTTGATTAAATATACAGTTTTTAGACCAAAGTATTTCTGCTGGCACTTCAAGTAAGCACCACTTTTCGTCGGGAAATTTCTCTTGTACCCTTTTAAAGTAATAGCTGTTCGGATGACTAATAGACCAACATGTCCCATCTAAAATACCATCATTACGATTAACATCTGTGACAAGATGATAAATACCACTTTGCTTTATTTCTAAGTTAGATAGAACTCCTTTTTTCATAATACCTTTTAGATTGCGTATAGCTGTAAAATGATAAACAGAAATAATACCACGACGATGACAAACGTCTCTTATACTTTGATGAAGGCTAGTAGTAGGAACTACTTTCATAACATTCATGGTGTTAGAAGAATCTATACTCACTACGGTTTTCGGAGAAGATTCTGTAACTGCTCTAGAGTTTAGATCGGGTCTGGGTTTTGCCCCTAGTGAATCTTCTTGCTTTTGATTATTTTTTGTTTCAGTATTTCTTAGTTGTGTTTTATTCGGCCATAATATATTTCTTAAAACAACTATCTCAGATTGGATATTTTTTTCAGGCACCCATTTAAATGCTTCATATAGTTCTTGAAACTCCTCAAATGTATTTGCTGAGCTAGAAAAGATTTCAAAAGCTTTCATACGATTCTTCTCATTAAGTGTTTCTAAAGATTTTCGATTTAGAATCCTTCTAGACGAATTTGTTCTATCAAGCTTATCTTCTTTTATATCCTCTAATATTCTGTCGACAACTTTATTAACTATGTTTGGGTCTGTATTATAAAACTCTTGTAAAAGCTGGTCATCTACATTTGTTTTTTTAATAGTGTTTGTTTCTGTAAATTTACCAGCTGATTCTAAACTCTTAAAATCTATTGATTGAATGTCTTTTGTATCTCTTAACTTCCAATAGATATAGCGAATTAAAAACCATATTGGAAAACCTGTTGCTATATAATAAAACTTATTTTGATCGACAAAAGCATCTCCAGCTTTAGCTGCATAAATAAATATTCCTATAAATCCACTTAAGAAAAGAGTTATATAGTAATTGGGCGTAAAGAAACTATCTAAATACTTCATAACTGACCTCCGGAATTCCCTATTACTCTTATATTATATTAATGGCATATTTTAGTATATAAAATTTCTATTTAGGAGCTAAAAAAAAAGCCATTCCGGCTCAAGCTTCTTCTATATATTATTTTTTTCAAATAAAAAAAGGAGCCGGTTCATTGGCTCCTCAAGTTAATATATTCTCAACCTATCTCAATTCTGCATCCAACGAAACAAGAACCTCATCTAATGTAGTGCGCCACTCGCGTTTTAACTGTGGTCCATATTTAAATGGGATAGCGCCCGGATGGATTTCTTTATATTTGCTGAAGTCTTTACTATCGATGATTCCACCGATATTCGGTATTGGGTCGGCTCCTATTTGATACTGTACTGCAGATGCATGAAGTTCGCTTTCACTTACAAACCACGTATTTCTAAACTCTCGGATGGCTTGGTCATAGGCTTGCGTGAAGAACCGACGTTTCAGACTAAAGATGTCTTCAGAAGGATCTACTTCTTTCGCATCAATGGCATTCAATATCTCATTGTATACAGCTTTCACCACATCGGATTTCTTCAATTTCTGAAGTGCTTTCTCAATCTCTAAACGGACGTCCTGATTATTCGCCGAGTAGTCACCCAATAGTTTATCGATATAAGTAGAATCGATATCGTAGAGTTTGATAGCGTTTCCGGAAAAGAACTCGATTTCTGAGAAATCCGGTACAATGCCTTCGCCTGGATCCCCGTCAATCGGTGGTTTCTCCTCCACTAAAGATCCCTTAACTGTGTTATAGACGCCCGCTGTCTCTGCAATAACCTGCACTTGCTCTTGCAAAGTTTTTGAGGTGGCGATGGCATCATTGTAATCATCATACGTGACGAGCGCTTCAAAGGAATTGTTGAGCTCTTGAAACGCGACCACATAATCAATGCGGTCCTCAATCGGCGAATGTTCATTGATATCCGGTGTCTTCTCCAGAATAGCCTTGAACGCTTTGTGTGCTTTCTTGAAGCGCTTCAACGACTCATCATATGTCGGATATACGAGTCCAGTTTCGGTGTTTTCGTTCGAGTAGAGTCTCGTTGCATCCTCTACATTCTTCTCCATTGTCGCCGGTTTACGGAATGTAACAATGAGTCCTTTCGTTTTCCCAGGAAACGTACGATTCGTTCGAGAAAAGGCCTGGATCAAGTTCGCGTAACTTAAGTTCCGGTCCACAAACAACGTCTGTACAGTTGGTGCATCGAATCCGGTCAGCAATCGATCTACAACAATGACAAGGTCCACTTGTTTGCCAAACTGCTTGAACTCTGCGCGCTTTCGAGCCAGTCGATTGTTGATATCCCCGTTATACCGTTCGATATCTTCCAGTGACCACGCCGTCCCGTAATAGCTGTTGTAGTCTTTGATGATTTGACGCATCTCATCTTGATTCTCTTTTGCATGTTCTTCATTTTCTTGAAGCGAATACGTGATAGCAACTCGTGGAAAATCTGGATCGTCGATTGTGCGACCTTTTCGAATTGGTTGGCCTGCAAATTCATTTTCCATCCAGTCTGGATCCTTCGTCATTGCTTTGATGGCATGATAATAGCGCTTTGCCATATCAATCGAGCTCGTCGTCAAGATAGCTGACTTCTGCGGTCGACCATTTAAGAAATCAAACTTTGTATAGGCGTTGTCTGGACGTAATATCTTATGAATCACTTTTTGAATATGGTCATCACTTTCATAGACGCTAGTCGCTATGTAGGATTCTTTCTCCACGTCATCCATTTCATCAATCTTTGTGTTCAACTGTTCATCTGTCAGGTGTGCAGACGATTCAGTTGAACGGAGTTGCGTAAAGATATGATTATAAAGAGATGTGGATTCGATTGTGCTCTCATGTTCGACTTGGAAGCCAAGAACTGAACCGTCTTCTAACGCGTTCTTGATCGTATAGCTGTGAAGAAGGTCTCCGTACTGGTCACGTGTCGTCCGTGCAAGCTGCCCTTTTGCTTGTTTCTTGTTCTCGTTGAAAATAGGTGTTCCCGTAAAACCGAACCATGTCGATTTTGGGAAGAACCCTTTGATGACTTCCATTCCTTCAGAACTCAAAGCTCGGTGGCATTCATCCACGATGAACACAATATGCTGGCCCATTAATTTCTTGAACCGGTTAGTTCCATTCTTTTCTTCTTGTTGTTGTGCATAGCGAAGCGCAGCCTCAAGCTTCTGACGCGTTGATTTAGGTACCTGTGTATCAAACAATTCCAACTATTCACTATTATTCACTTCACATGCAGGAAAAGTGCCGTGCACAGGTACCCTTTCATTAACGGCGTACTGCGCGATGCGTTGCAACAGGCGGTCAAATTTCAATCCACGCACTCACAAGGAGTGCGACAGTAATTCAGCAGCAGTATAAACAATTTTTTATAATTTCAATCCACGCACTCACAAGGAGTGCGACGACTCGTTCCAATACCGATTGATTGACCAACACGATTTCAATCCACGCACTCACAAGGAGTGCGACAAAATTCAAGCTAGTTGCGAATAATTTCATATTATTTCAATCCACGCACTCACAAGGAGTGCGACGATTAATATTGTATTTTGATTGTATTATTAAATATTTCAATCCACGCACTCACAAGGAGTGCGACTGATAGTCGTGTATGATGTATGAGTAAATGCTGATTTCAATCCACGCACTCACAAGGAGTGCGACCATCGGACGGATTCAAGCAGGACTAAACGCTGATATTTCAATCCACGCACTCACAAGGAGTGCGACACAACCGCAACTTCGATAGTGATTGTGGAGCAAAATTTCAATCC
>NZ_JBGOBM010000023.1:0-12080 GCF_041475995.1 Chryseomicrobium imtechense
AATACGGTGGAGAGATGCATCTGGCAAGCAACATTTTTAATTGCCATTTCATACATTTCTTACTTGCCAAATACAGGAATGTATTCTTTAGCTCTTTCATCGAACTTAAATGTGGATTTAGCCCATCCAGTTGTTTCTCAAAATCATTCTTTGATTAGATATGAGGGTTCTTCACAAGTTACCATCCTATCATGATATCATGTTTCGATTCAGCTTGTAGATTTGGTTGCTTCTCCATCTTATATATAGGAAAACTCTGTAAATAACAAGTTTATTCAATTTCACGCGCAATATAAATTACTTCCACTATGCGATCCATGCGTGCATTCGAAACTTCGGAGTTTTCGTTATACTCTTCAATTGTCGCACTGTTGACAACAGCCTGATACCTAGCAATTGTTTCGTCCAGCCAGCTAGTTAGCGCTTCGTCACTCTGCTCGTAATTGCGTAATTGGTTCAACTGAGGAAGTATATATTCACTTATTTGATGCTGTCTCATTTTCACGCCACTTGATTCAAGTGATTCTGTGGAACCGTAATACGTCGTATTGGCATCTCGATCTATTACAATAGTATCGATGGTCGCCATGAACATCCCAATAAATTGTCCTTCAGTCGGTGGAAGAGGCGTTCCGCCAGAGGGATAACTACGTGAGCGGAAAAATCCAGTCACGGTATCAAACTGGTATCCATTTTCATATGCACCAGAATCGCCGCCGACTTGGCCTTGAACAGGTAATTTATAGTTGTGCAAAATCATCCCAATTTCATTATAAGGCGCCTCGAACTGTTGAATGATTTCTTCAGTCGTAGGTTCCACCACTTCTTCCACTTCCTCAACAGGAGGAACAACTGGAGGTGGAGGGGCTACCGGTTGTGCGGATTCCTCAGGACTCGTGAATGGCCCGACTATCAGAATAAGCAAAACAACAATGGCCGATGCGAGCACAGGGAGCCACACGAGTTGTTTGGGCGATTTTCGTTTCTTCGCAATGCGCTTCGTGAAGACTTGTTGACGCTCTGCATTCGTGAACCGACTTTCTGTGAATACATGCTTGTCCATCGCGGTTTTGTAGTTCTTTAACGGATCAGTCAAGAGAATCACCACCTTGTAAGGATTTCCCGAGAAGTGTGCGTGCACGTCGTAATCGTGTCTTCACTGTGTTTTCATTCAATTGCGTAACTACTGCCACTTCCGCCACCGATAATTCTTCGTAGTAGTGTAGATGAATCACTTCGCGGTAATTGATCGGAAGCGCGGCTACATGCTGGATCAACTGAGCAGAAGCTGCGTAATTTGCGACAGTCTCTTCGACAGAAGCGCTTGAAGAAGTACGAATTTCAGGCACCTTGCTTCCAAAAATGACGCGTCGAATCCATGAACTTTTTAATACGTCTTTGCATTTGTTGATGGTCATGCGGTATAAATACGGTTTTATGTACTCTAGCTTTCGAAAGGAATCCGCATTCTCATAACACTTCAAGAACACATCTTGCGCCACTTCCTGCGCTTTTCCCCAGTCGTGCAAATAACTATAGGAGAGGTTCGTCAACGCATCTCCGTAAGTTGTCATCAGTGTATTGAGCCACCGGTCTGTTCCTTCCGCGGGTGGGGTGGATGGACTCCTTGTCACGCATATTCCCCCTTTTTGGTTTGTTATCTTACAACGATCAACTCTACCCTTTGGTTTTCCATTTCATAAAAAAATCCGAGCAATCGCCCGGATTCGTCATTTACTGAACGCTTTCCATCTCCATTTGCTTCAACGAAACCCCATCTTTAGTCTTCCATTCCGTCAAGCCATTCGCTTTTCCGCCAATGACAAATGCTGCCGCGAAGGAAGGGCTTGGGAACAAGATGTCTTCAAGCAAAATCCCCGATTCATCAATCTTCGCCTTCAAACGGCGCTCAATGACATTCGGTTGCAAACTCTCCGTGTCTTCTTTTTCAATCAAGCTGCCTTTTAATACGACGAATCCTTCATTGGTCTGCTTGCACGTCGCGTGAACCGTCACACCACTTTTTCGGATAGTGCGCGATAGATAAAGCGTCAAATCTTCTTCGGAATGAGAGAGGACCGTTTTCGTCGCAATGACAGGTCTCTCTGTCAATGGCTCAAACAATTTATGACCAAGTGTCCCCATCATCAGTTTTGCATTATCAATGAATTCCTCAAGCTCACTTTCTTTTTGCTCCGTAATATTCCCGGGAGTCGGATTGTTGCCGTTTTTCACAACGTAGCGACCGGCATCTTTTGCCAGAAGATAGAAGCGATTCTCCAAGTAACTGATTTCTGTAGGACCAAACGAATTATTCGAAGTCGTGAAAATCACAGCCTCTGTCCAATAATCTTTGTCTGCATTTCGCTTATGTTCGATCAAACGACTTAGCAAACCATCGCCATTTCTGCGCACGCCAGCTTGTCCGACATACACCACATCTTCATTGGTCTCTTCACTTGTTCCAAATAAAAAGTACACGCCTGTCTGCGCAAGTTCTGCACGATCTTTCGAATTCTCCAGCGCTGTTCGTGGAATCTTAAACGCAATCCCTGTCCAGTTGGCCAATGTACAGATGATTCGTCCTGTAGGATTGCCATCCATTAAATATAAATTGATACTCTTCCCGCGACTTTGCATTCCCTAACCTCCGTGATTTCTACTACAAATTTTTAATCCTTCCTACAACGACCAAGGAAACGGAAGGGTTTCACTTTCTTTTACAACTTTACACTTTTTCCAGTGGGGGTTAAATATGAAAATAAATGGATTGAAAGAAATGTTACTATTAAAGAATGATAAAATTATATTAACTAGAACCTTCCGGAAAGCAGGTGATATTGTGACGTCAGTTGAAATCTTATCTTGGCCGTTTAAACCAGATACTCTCAAACAACTGGATAACTCTGAGAACTATATGAATTATCCTGTGATTTATATTTTAAATGGAAAAAAAGAAGCCTACATCGGCGAAACTGTTTACTTTAAGAATCGAATCCGAGCGCATCTGAAATTAAGAAAGAATGTCGACCTGATTAATTTGATTCGTCATGAGCGATTTAATCGTTCCGCAACTTTTCACCTTGAAACGAAATTAATCAATTATTTTCTAGGCGATGAAAAATATACACTTCAAAATAAAAGTAAGACCGTCAACGACTTTACACACAATTACTATGACAAATCGTATTACGACCAGGAAGTGTTTCAAGAACTGTGGCAAGAGTTACATAACAAGCAGCTTGTGGATCATGAACTGCATGTCATTGAAAACAAGGATATTTTCAAAATTTCTCCTTATAAAGAGCTTTCGCCAGAGCAGCTTGATTTGAAAAAGAAAGTACTTGAGTTTTGTGAAAATCAAATTGATGAAGCTGATCAAGAATACGGGAGTCTTTTAGTGATTGAAGGAGAGGCTGGAGTGGGGAAGAGTGTAGTGCTGAGCTCTATTTTCAATGCTATCCAAAGTCTACGAGATGAATCCTCTTCAAAGCTTTTCAATACAGACAATTATCTCGTTGTGAACCATGAAGAAATGTTTAAGACGTATAAAAATATTGCAAAGCAAGTGAAACACTTGAAGGCAAGAGACTTTGCAAAACCAACACCACTCATAAATAAATTGCAGAAGCAAGAGGAGAAAGCAGACATTATTTTAGTGGACGAAGCCCACCTATTACTCACTCGGTCGGATACATATAACAATTTTTATGGTGACAATCATCTCGAAGAACTCATGAAACTTGCTAAAGTTGTCGTAATCATATATGACCAAGATCAAGTATTGAAGCTGAAAAGCTCTTGGGGATTCCGCACCTTATTTGAAGCCCAAAAAAAGAGTCGCTATCATGAACAATACAAATTAACCAATCAATTCCGCATGCAAGCAAATGAGGATATCATGCGATGGATCAATGCATTCAAGTCTAAAGAGTTATTGCCCTTACCATTCGATAAACACTATGAGCTAGAAGTATGTGAGTCCCTGCATCAATTAGCAGAGGTTATCCGTGATCAAGATCAAAAGTATGGTCTTAGTCGAGTCGTATCCACTTTTGATTTTGAACATAAAAAAGATGGGGAAACTTATTTTGTGAGCGATGCGACCGAGGATTTTAAACTACCATGGAATACCACAGATTCCAAAGTGACCTGGGCGGAGAATCCTGCTACGAAGGAAGAAGCCGGTTCCATCTATACAATTCAAGGCTTCGATTTAAATTATGTAGGAGTAGTACTCGGGCCTTCTATCATGTTCGATGAGGCAACAGAAAAGTTAGTCATTGATTCCAAAAAATATATGGATAGAGGGGCTTTCACAGGTACAGATGGCATTGAGGATGCAGAAAAGGTGAAAGAACAAATCATTTTGAATTCTATCAATGTATTGATGAAGCGTGGTATCAAGGGATTATTTATTTACGCTTACGACGAGAACTTGCGTAAGCGATTGGTGCAGTATCAGGATGAAAGAAGAATGCGAAATATAAATTAAATGTCACTATGGTTACACATCTACTTTGCAATACAAGTAGGTGTTTTTTTCTTTAAAAATTCTGATTATTGGGTATTTTATTAATTTTTATATGGTAAAATAGGCGCTATAAGAAACAAATTTTAGGGAAAAATGCATTCTTAATGGAGGTTTTTTATGCAATTTATTGCTCATATAAGAAAATCAGATTTTGAAAATCAGACTGTCAGTACACATCTCTCGGAATGTAAACTATTAGCGGAATCATTCGGTGAAAAAATAGGTTTAAAACATCTTGCAGGACTTGCAAGTTTACTTCATGACATGGGGAAATATAGTCAAGAATTTCAAAATTATTTGAACCTAGCCGTGTATGAACCTGAAAATGCTCCTGCTCGTGGTTCAGTTAATCATTCAAATGCGGGTGGCATGCTATTGTTTGAACGGTATCACAAGGGAAGCAATTCGGTATTTCAAAAACTTGTTGCAGAGATAGCAGGCAATGCAATTCTATCTCATCACGCTTCATTACAGGATTTTATCAATGAAAAGTTAGAGTCACCATTTCTCAAGCGTGTTGATCAAGAACCTCCGCATAACTTTAGCGAAACGAAGTTACATTTTTTCAAAGAAGTTATTTCTGAAAAAGATTTAGATGACTATGTTCAAAAAGCTTCTGAAGAATTACAAAGTTTTATAGCAAAAGTCGATAAGAAAGAAGTTAGTCGAACGCTGTACTTCGTAACACGCTTCATTTTTAGCACTTTAATTGATGCTGATCGTACAAATACACGCCGGTTTGAAGAGAATGTAATTGAAAAAGATCAAGAAATAAAGCCTTTGTTCACTGAGTATTTAAGCAAACTAGAACATGTTTTACAAAATTATAAAGAAAATGCTTCGAAAACTACAGTAAACGAGTTAAGACAACGCATGTCCGATGAAGCGGCAGCTCATGCTGATTTGCCATCAGGAATATCTACACTCTCCATTCCTACGGGCGGTGGAAAGACACTTGCAAGCCTTCGATACGCATTAAATCATGCATTGAAGTACAACAAAAGAAGCATTATTTACGTAGTGCCATTTACAACCATTATTGAACAAAATGCTGAAGAAGTCTCAAGAATAGTAGATGACTGGCAGAACGTCATACAACACCATAGCAATGTTGTAGACCCTGATGTGAATGACGAATATCAAGAAGGAACACATTCAAACCTTGAAAAAATTAAATTAGCTAGGGATAACTGGGATGCACCAGTCATCTTTACTACCATGGTACAGTTTTTAGAAACTTTTTACGGTCATGGCAGTCGAGCTTCAAGAAGGCTACATAATCTATGTGAATCTGTAATTATTTTTGATGAAGTTCAAAAAGTTCCTACGAATTCGATTGCTCTTTTTACGCAGGCGATTAATTTTTTGGCTGATTGTGGCCAATCAAGTATCATACTCTGCACGGCAACACAACCGGCTCTGACGCACATAGAAAATAATCTGAAATTGGATTTGAAACGTGAGATTGTACCTGAATTACCATTAGTAGAAAAAGCATTTAAAAGAACACAACTCATAGACACCACTGGACATGGGAAATTCACTACAGAGAGCTTAGTAGGGGTCGTTCTTGAGAAGCAAAGTGCCGAACAGAATGTTTTAGTTATTTTAAATACAAAATCAGTAGTGAAAAAATTATACAGTTCATTACGGGAAAAAGATCCCTCACTTACGATTTTCCATCTAAGTACAACGATGTGCGCAGCTCATAGAAAAGAGATCATTGAAGATATTCGTAATTCTTTAAAGAATAATAAGCCATTTGTATGTGTAACAACGCAGCTTATTGAAGCAGGCGTAGATGTAGATTTTAATTGTGTCATACGATCGTTGGCAGGTTTAGATTCAATAGCTCAAGCAGCTGGGCGCTGTAATCGTCACGGATTAAATACTATGAAATCTGTTTACTTGATTGACCATAGTGAAGAGGTTGTTAATAAGTTAGATGATATAGCTAGAGGGAAAGAAATTACGAGCCGACTATTAAAATCGTTTTCTAAAGATCCCACATTATTTAGGGACGATATCTTATCAAATGAAGCAATGAACAGATATTTTAAAGAATTTTACCAAGTTCAGCAGATTAAGTTGAATTATCCACTTACTGACTTAAACACTACGATGACGGAGCTGCTTTTCTCCCATCCAGAATCTCATCCTTTTGTTCAGCGATTAACCAATCAACACCATAAATCACTTAGCACGTTTTGCAGCGCTAGTTTCAATACTGCTTCAAAAAAATATAAAGTGATACAAGACTTTTCTAAATCGGTAGTAGTGCCTCATAACAAAGAGGGGAAGGAATTAATCGCAGATCTCTCTGGAAGTAGGCCAATTGAGTCTCTCTCGGGCTTTTTCAAAAGAGCGCAACACTATTCTGTAGACGTGTTTGATTGGGAATTAAGGAAGTTACAAGAGAAAGGTCTACTAGTGAGCTTTCTTGATGGAATGATATTGGCCGTTACAGAAAATGCTTATAATCAAGAATTTGGAATTGATTTGGAAGGAGAGTCGAGTAAGCTCGGAGAATTTATGTTTTAGACTACTAAAGCAAGGAGGATACAGATGAGAAACTCAGTTGAATTTGAACTAACAGGTAACTATGCCTTATTCACGGATCCCTTAACAAAATTAGGGGGTGAAAAGTTAAGTTATCAAATACCGACCTATGAAGCTTTAAAAGGAATTGTCTCTTCTGTCTACTGGAAACCTACATTGGTAATGGTAGTAGACGCTGTAAGAATCATGAATCCAATTCAAATGGAATCGAAAGGAGTACGACCCATTGAATATGGAGGAGGGAATTCTCTAGCAAATTACACATACCTTCGCAATGTGAAATATCGTGTTAAAGCTCATTTTGAGTTTAATGAGAACCGACAAGATTTAGAATTCGATCGAAATGAATTCAAGCATCACAATATATTCAAACGAGCATTAAAGGCAGGAGGTCGCCGAGATATCTTTCTAGGGACACGTGAATGCCAAGGCTATGTGGAGCCATGTTCATTTGATGAAGGGACAGGTTTTTATGACGATTCGGATTTAACCTTTGGAACTATGGTTCATGGATTCAATTATCCTGACGAAACAGGTACGAACGAATTGTCAGTAAGGTTATGGCAACCTGTAATGAAAAATGGAGTTATTACTTTTAAATTTACAAATAAAGCTTTATCAGAAAAACATCTATTAGGCTTTTATAGTCAACGTTATGAATTATATCAACCTAAAAAAACAAATAAAGTAGAGGAGGAAGTGCAATGACAGTACTAGATAAAAAAATTGATTTTTCAGTAGTCCTTTCTGCAACAAAATCAAATCCAAACGGAGATCCACTAAATGGGAATAGACCTCGACAAAACTATGACGGTCATGGTGAAATCTCGGACGTAGCGATTAAACGTAAAATTCGTAACCGGTTGCAAGACATGGGAGAATCCATTTTTGTGCAGTCCAATGACCGTACAACAGATTCTTTTACTAGTTTAAAAGAACGAGCAGAATCTAATGAAACACTTGCGAAAATAATAAAGTCAAAGCAAAGCCAAAATGATTTGTTTGCTGAGATGGCATGTAAAGAGTGGTTGGATGTTCGGGCATTTGGTCAAGTGTTTGCGTATAAAGGTTCTACAGCAGGGTCTGGTGTATCAGTAGGCGTTCGAGGACCAGTTTCTATTCATACTGCTACGAGTGTTGAACCAGTAGACATTACAAGTGTTCAAATCACTAAAAGTGTAAATTCAGAACCCGGTAAAGAGCGTGGGTCAGATACGATGGGTATGAAGCATCGCGTCGAGTTTGGAGTTTATGTTTTACATGGGAGTATTAACGTTCAGTTGGCGGAAAAGACAGGTTTTACTAAAGAGGATGCAGATAAAATTAAGCAAGCTCTTGTCACATTATTTGAGAATGATGCATCCTCCGCTAGGCCAGAAGGCTCCATGGAGGTACACAAAGTCTATTGGCATCAACATGATTCAAAAATGGGAGATTATTCTTCTGCTAAGGTGCATCGTTCGCTTCGGGTGGATTGCAAGACAGATTCGTCTAAATCAATTGAAGATTATTCGATTTCATTCAATAAAATTGATGGTCTGCATACCGAGGAATTAGATGGAAAGTAAAGAAGAAGAGTACTTATTGTTGTCTGGCATACAGCATTTTGAGTTTTGCAGAAGACAATGGGCTCTTATTCACATTGAACAGCAATGGCAAGAAAATGTCAAAACAATTGAAGGTCAGCATGTACATAAAACTGCTGATCAACCTTTCATTAGAGAAAAACGAGCCAATAAACTTGTAGTAAGATCGTTACCTGTTCAATCTCACACGCATAAAATTACTGGCGTTTGTGACGTTGTGGAATTTGTAGAAGACACTAATGGAGTCACTATTTATGGTGAAAAGGGCACATTTAGCCCTATTCCCATCGAATATAAAAGGGGAAAACCCAAAAAAGGTGATGAAGATATTGTTCAGTTGACAGCTCAGGCGATTTGTTTAGAAGAAATGTTAGCTTGTGAAATAGAAAAAGGATACTTGTTTTATAACGAGACGAAGCATAGATCTGAAGTCTACTTTACTGAAGAAGTGAGATTGAAAGTTAAACAAATAGTTAGAGAGATGCATTCTTATTATAATCAAAAATATACTCCGAAGGTTAAGACAGGGACTTTTTGCAAAAGTTGTTCACTGCAATCCATTTGCTTGCCAAGATTGATGACAAAAGAGACAGTAGCAAGTTACTTAGAAAGGAAGCTTGGTGAATGAAAAAGCTCCTTAATTCTTTATATATAACTCAACCGAATGCCTATCTTGCTTTAGATGGAGAGAATGTCGTTATTTCGATAGAACAAGAACAAGTGGGGCGTATACCGCTACATAATCTCCAATCGATCGTTACTTTTGGGTATACGGGTGTAAGTCCAGCATTACTAGGTCATTGTGCAGAAAAAAGTATTTCGGTTGTTTTTATGAAACAGTCAGGTAGGTTTCTAGCTAGGGTGACAGGTGAAGACAGAGGGAATGTTATTTTGAGGAAAAAACAATACGCTGTTTCATCTGATGAAGTAGAATCGGCGCTTCTTGCGAGAAATTTTATTATTGGTAAGGTCTATAATCAAAAGTGGATTTTAGAACGTGCTACAAGAGATTATGCATTACGCCTAGATGTGGAGAAGCATAAAGGCGTCTCGGCAGTGTTGTCAACAATACTAAATGAAATAAGGGTTGTAGAAGATTTAGAGTTATTGAGAGGGTGGGAGGGGCAAGCTGCTATAGCGTATAATCGCGTTTTTGATGACTTAATTCTTCAACAAAAGAGTCAATTCTATTTTCATCAGCGTAGTCGCAGGCCTCCTTTAGATAAAGTAAATGCGCTTTTATCATTTGCGTATACTTTACTAGCTAACGATGTAGCTGCTGCTCTTGAAGCTAATGGTTTAGATAGTTACGTTGGCTTTCTTCATAGGGATCGACCTGGTCGGGCTTCTTTAGCTTTAGATTTGATGGAAGAGTTAAGGGGCGTTATGGGAGATAGGTTCGTCTTATCCCTTATTAATACTAAAGAAATTCAAGCAAAGGATTTTTTAGTAAAGGAAAATAAAGCAGTTTTACTGACTGACGAGGGAAGGAGAAAGTTCATAAAAGCATGGCAACAAAAGAAGCAAGAAAAGCTAACACATCCTTTTTTAGGTGAAAAAATCGAGTGGGGACTGGTACCCCATGTTCAATCTCTGTTATTAGCACGAACACTTCGTGGAGATTTAGATCAATACCCACCATTTTTGTGGAAGTAGGGATGCTATGTTAGTGCTTGTCACATATGATGTAAGTACTTCAAGTATAGGTGGACAAAAGAGGTTACGTAGAGTAGCGAAACTATGTCAAAATTATGGTATTCGAGTTCAAAATTCTGTGTTTGAATGTCAAGTGGATGCAGCTCAGTTTGCTCAGCTTAAGTTTCAATTGAAATCATTAATTGATTCAGAAGTAGACAGCCTACGCTTTTATCAATTAGGTAATAATTATAAGTCAAAAGTCGAACATGTGGGAGCGAAGGAGTCTTTAGATGTAGAAGATCCGTTAATCTTCTAGTGCGAAGTAGGAGCTCCCATAATTGTTTGGAGATGTTCGCACCAAGAATAAGCCCTAAATTTTAAGTGTTAATGAAATTCAGTAATGAAAAATAGTATTTATTTGTTTTTAAAGTTTCGCTTAAATATATTTGTGAAACTAAAGTCATTAATTTGGCAGTCGCACTCCTTGTGAGTGCGTGGATTGAAATCTACGAATGATACCGTTACTACTCGATTGCGTGACGTCGCACTCCTTGTGAGTGCGTGGATTGAAATTGCAAACGCAAGGGGTGGCAATTATATGCTACTGGTCGCACTCCTTGTGAGTGCGTGGATTGAAATTCGTATTCGTGGGAGAACGAAGATTCGCTACTGGTCGCACTCCTTGTGAGTGCGTGGATTGAAATCACTTATACGGAGCGCCTGACGGAGTTATGCAGTGTCGCACTCCTTGTGAGTGCGTGGATTGAAATGCAACAAGAGGTCAGATGTGCCGCATACTTTACGTCGCACTCCTTGTGAGTGCGTGGATTGAAATCGATTCTTCCTCCGCCCATACACCGCTATCTCCGCGTCGCACTCCTTGTGAGTGCGTGGATTGAAATTTACGAGTCATTGTGTTCGCCTCCGTATGTTATAGTCGCACTCCTTGTGAGTGCGTGGATTGAAATTACGAAGGCGCGGCAGGTACAGGCGGACTGGCTAGTCGCACTCCTTGTGAGTGCGTGGATTGAAATGTCTGTGAAATGCGAGATAATATCGGTCATTCATAGTCGCACTCCTTGTGAGTGCGTGGATTGAAATTTCGATGTCTCCGCTGCGTCTCCGCCTGCGGTCGTCGCACTCCTTGTGAGTGCGTGGATTGAAATTCAGAATCCGCCTTTATGTCCGTGCCTATCTTACGTCGCACTCCTTGTGAGTGCGTGGATTGAAATGCATTGGCGACGGTCTTAGTCACGTCCTGCCTGACGTCGCACTCCTTGTGAGTGCGTGGATTGAAATTAACACGTAGAAATACCACGAAGGGCGGTAGTCGAAGTCGCACTCCTTGTGAGTGCGTGGATTGAAATCGACAGCGAACGCCTGCTTGAATGACACCTCGCGTCGCACTCCTTGTGAGTGCGTGGATTGAAATTTGGTACTCTTACAGCTGATCACAGGTAATTGGGGTCGCACTCCTTGTGAGTGCGTGGATTGAAATTTGTATCGTATTTGATGAACGACTGCAGCACTGACGTCGCACTCCTTGTGAGTGCGTGGATTGAAATTTATCGCTCGCTTTGAATTCATCGATATTGAAGGTCGCACTCCTTGTGAGTGCGTGGATTGAAATATCGATTGCTTTCATGAGTGTCTCAATTCCATAAGTCGCACTCCTTGTGAGTGCGTGGATTGAAATATCGATTGCTTTCATGAGTGTCTCAATTCCATAAGTCGCACTCCTTGTGAGTGCGTGGATTGAAATA
>NZ_JBGOBM010000024.1:0-4744 GCF_041475995.1 Chryseomicrobium imtechense
GTGGATTGAAATAGTACCATTTCCCCATCCTTTTTCATTATTTTCGTCGCACTCCTTGTGAGTGCGTGGATTGAAATGAGTAGCGCCTTCGTTTTCTTCGTATCCTCACGGTCGCACTCCTTGTGAGTGCGTGGATTGAAATTCCGCCATCGCGCCCCTTACTCACGCCAATCAATGTCGCACTCCTTGTGAGTGCGTGGATTGAAATCGCCCTGCCTTATCGTTATCGCCCGCTAGCACCAGTCGCACTCCTTGTGAGTGCGTGGATTGAAATATTACGTAGGAAGGCGAGTAGCTTGACGAAGTTGGTCGCACTCCTTGTGAGTGCGTGGATTGAAATGTCATTGATCGTATCAACGAAGAAACGGAACGCCGTCGCACTCCTTGTGAGTGCGTGGATTGAAATGGTAGCAATAGGATGTGTATGCATCGTATAAATCGTCGCACTCCTTGTGAGTGCGTGGATTGAAATTGTACATCTTCACCATGTACATACAGACTATATGGTCGCACTCCTTGTGAGTGCGTGGATTGAAATGAGAACAATCGCATACTGATCAGACGGAGCTTGGGGTCGCACTCCTTGTGAGTGCGTGGATTGAAATCATAGTGGCATGCGAAAAGGTGAAGCGGCAGCACGTCGCACTCCTTGTGAGTGCGTGGATTGAAATTGCATGACGTCCATTCATTCGATTGATTGAATAGGTCGCACTCCTTGTGAGTGCGTGGATTGAAATTCCTGTGCTATTTACTTTAATAAACAATTGTTGTTGTCGCACTCCTTGTGAGTGCGTGGATTGAAATAGAACATGCAAGTCAAAGACCGACACGATTAGGAGTCGCACTCCTTGTGAGTGCGTGGATTGAAATTCGCCGTCCGCCTTTATGTCCGTGCCTATCTTACGTCGCACTCCTTGTGAGTGCGTGGATTGAAATCGGCAACTTGCGGAAGCTCTCGCTAGGGCGAAGGTGTCGCACTCCTTGTGAGTGCGTGGATTGAAATCGTTGTTCCAAGTCCTCGACCTCCGTGTAATCTGTCGCACTCCTTGTGAGTGCGTGGATTGAAATAATCTTTTTAAGTTTGCACCATTCCATAGACCTGGTCGCACTCCTTGTGAGTGCGTGGATTGAAATAGATATTCGTTTTCTTGAAACTTTGATTTCTTGATGTCGCACTCCTTGTGAGTGCGTGGATTGAAATAATCATTATCTGATCCGACATTTGGAGCGGATATTGTCGCACTCCTTGTGAGTGCGTGGATTGAAATTATACTGTTAGTATATACTTCTTGATCATTAATGTCGCACTCCTTGTGAGTGCGTGGATTGAAATTATGGAGTTTACAAGGATATTTAAAAAAAGGCTAGTCGCACTCCTTGTGAGTGCGTGGATTGAAATATTACAACTAATGGCCTCCCTCGTCACAGGGGGGCGTCGCACTCCTTGTGAGTGCGTGGATTGAAATAACGCCCAATCCAATATGGAATAAATAAAGTCCAGTCGCACTCCTTGTGAGTGCGTGGATTGAAATGGGTGAATTGAATACCCAACGAGAAATGAGACGTGGTCGCACTCCTTGTGAGTGCGTGGATTGAAATTCCAAGTATCCACAACGCACTCTTTATGCTCGTGGTCGCACTCCTTGTGAGTGCGTGGATTGAAATCTGGATAGATATACGTTTCTGTACCCGTGTGATTGGTCGCACTCCTTGTGAGTGCGTGGATTGAAATATCCTATAATTTTTACCCTATCTATGATTGGCGCGTCGCACTCCTTGTGAGTGCGTGGATTGAAATCAGACAACTTTTCAAACCGAAGTATGAGAATTTGGTCGCACTCCTTGTGAGTGCGTGGATTGAAATATCATGATTGTGGAAGACCGAGACGGCTATATGAAGTCGCACTCCTTGTGAGTGCGTGGATTGAAATCATGATGGACTACATGTTCCGCCAATCCGGTCTTGTCGCACTCCTTGTGAGTGCGTGGATTGAAATCCTATGACCTCCAGAAGCATCGACAATGGGTGCTGTCGCACTCCTTGTGAGTGCGTGGATTGAAATATTTTCTAAAGAGTGTTTTAATTGCCAGCCATGATTGTCGCACTCCTTGTGAGTGCGTGGATTGAAATTTCCACAGATGAAAAAGAAGCCGAAGATGAAAAGGTCGCACTCCTTGTGAGTGCGTGGATTGAAATACGGAACTTGGCAATGCTGAATGGTTTGCTGCCGTCGCACTCCTTGTGAGTGCGTGGATTGAAATTCGCCATACAACATAACCGTTGCTTTAGTTTGCGTCGCACTCCTTGTGAGTGCGTGGATTGAAATTTAGAACAAAACTTTCACAACATATTCAGTTAAGGTCGCACTCCTTGTGAGTGCGTGGATTGAAATTTGATGTTACGGATAATTTCTTCCGTCTCTTCAAGTCGCACTCCTTGTGAGTGCGTGGATTGAAATCGCCTCAAAATACGGGTCTCCGTCATCGCTAGGCAGTCGCACTCCTTGTGAGTGCGTGGATTGAAATTACCTGTCGGGTCGTCTAGGCGCAGGACTTCAACGTCGCACTCCTTGTGAGTGCGTGGATTGAAATCGGCTTTGTCACCGGCTTAGGCTGTGGCTTCGTGTCGCACTCCTTGTGAGTGCGTGGATTGAAATCGGTCTGATACATCAGTAATGCGGCGGTAGCATGTCGCACTCCTTGTGAGTGCGTGGATTGAAATGGATATTTCCGGTAGCTCTAGCTCGATTTTCACACGTCGCACTCCTTGTGAGTGCGTGGATTGAAATGCGTCTATGACGTAAACGATCCTAGCGAAGGACAGGTCGCACTCCTTGTGAGTGCGTGGATTGAAATCGCATAGAGACAGACGGAAACGTCATTACAGGTCGTCGCACTCCTTGTGAGTGCGTGGATTGAAATGAAGTAGATGGGACGCTCATTACCGAAGTGAAGGTCGCACTCCTTGTGAGTGCGTGGATTGAAATATGAGCATGAGCGTTAATCTCATCACCATATTCGTCGCACTCCTTGTGAGTGCGTGGATTGAAATTGGTGCAATGATATTTGTATAGACTTTGATTCGTGTCGCACTCCTTGTGAGTGCGTGGATTGAAATACATCAACATTTTTACTTATACGAGTGTTTAGGTCGCACTCCTTGTGAGTGCGTGGATTGAAATTTCGTTGAGTATTTGAGTTATTATTTTTTCTATGTCGCACTCCTTGTGAGTGCGTGGATTGAAATATTTTGTTACACTCCTTTTTGTTTTGTTGTTAAGTCGCACTCCTTGTGAGTGCGTGGATTGAAATTGCCACAAGAGCAATACGAGATTCAGAAAGAACAGGTCGCACTCCTTGTGAGTGCGTGGATTGAAATCGGTTTAACGTATTTCATTATTAATACACTCCTTGTCGCACTCCTTGTGAGTGCGTGGATTGAAATAATACTTGAATAGTCAACTCCTACATAATCACGACGTCGCACTCCTTGTGAGTGCGTGGATTGAAATCTCGCGCCATCTTTCGAGCTTCGTTTTCATTCGGTCGCACTCCTTGTGAGTGCGTGGATTGAAATTTTGCTCCACAATCACTATCGAAGTTGCGGTTGTGTCGCACTCCTTGTGAGTGCGTGGATTGAAATCGGCTTACCAATATTACTATGCAGTCATGTACTTGTCGCACTCCTTGTGAGTGCGTGGATTGAAATTTTACCTCTTAAAATAGCTTTTACTTTTGCTTTGTCGCACTCCTTGTGAGTGCGTGGATTGAAATACTGATTAAAGAAATGTAAACCTACTAATAAAGCGTCGCACTCCTTGTGAGTGCGTGGATTGAAATTGTTATATAGTTTTATGATTGTAAATAGTATCGTTGTCGCACTCCTTGTGAGTGCGTGGATTGAAATTAGATCATTACAGTATTTTGATCAAATTACAAATGTCGCACTCCTTGTGAGTGCGTGGATTGAAATTGTTCTAAACGGTTTATATTCTCCGTCATATCTGTCGCACTCCTTGTGAGTGCGTGGATTGAAATATATATAATTGTAGTTAATTATCTGAATTGTGTCGTCGCACTCCTTGTGAGTGCGTGGATTGAAATAAAAAGTAATTCAAGTACTAAGCGAGTTGATCCAGTCGCACTCCTTGTGAGTGCGTGGATTGAAATATGTAAAACTTGATTCTCTTTACATTGTGAGCATGTCGCACTCCTTGTGAGTGCGTGGATTGAAATCATTTATAATGATAAGCTGCTCGAAACGTGTAATTGTCGCACTCCTTGTGAGTGCGTGGATTGAAATATGCAAGTTACAAATGGTTGAAAAATTGTAACGTGTCGCACTCCTTGTGAGTGCGTGGATTGAAATCCCAACAAGTATTTAATTAATGGATCAAGTTGTTGTCGCACTCCTTGTGAGTGCGTGGATTGAAATTATATTGGATTGAATAGCATTAAATAGCTTTTATGTCGCACTCCTTGTGAGTGCGTGGATTGAAATCGTCATCCGCATTTAGATTTTTAAGATATACATGTCGCACTCCTTGTGAGTGCGTGGATTGAAATTTACATACCCTCTTTTATTTAATGCATTTTGAATGTCGCACTCCTTGTGAGTGCGTGGATTGAAATCGATAATCATTACAATCCCAGGTGAGCTTCCTGGGGTCGCACTCCTTGTGAGTGCGTGGATTGAAATTTTGCTCCACAATCACTATCGAAGTTGCGGTTGTGTCGCACTCCT
>NZ_JBGOBM010000025.1:0-4614 GCF_041475995.1 Chryseomicrobium imtechense
TTCAGCTTACGTGGGGAGGCTCGGGGAAACTCACCCAGGAAATGGCGGCCTGGATGGAGGGATTGACAGCTAAGAAATACCCCCACCTGTCCTCTTCGTTCTTACTTTAATCTTTAGAACAAGCATTATAAGATAGACCTTGCAATTTGAAGTACACATCGCTTTGCAAAAAAGCTTACTTCTTCTTTTTCTTTCTAGGCGGCCGCTGCATTCCCGCCAATTTCTGATTATCACTCGTCAACTCAATCGTAAACGGATACAGCAAGAATACAGCTAAAAACAATCCTACAGAAAGTAAAACAGACGAAGTGACAGACAAATCAACAAGAACACGAATCAGTAAAATAACGACCATTACCATCACAGCATACGTCCCACTTCGCATACGCGAGTGAGCAGACAAGTACTGTCGTGCGCCACACTTCTCACAGCTCTGTTCAGAATTTGATAGCCATGCACGTCTTAAAGCTGCTGGATAAGACCAGATATGCCCACAGTTCTGACAAATACGTTTGTTATTCAAAGTACCAACTCCTAAATGATTCTTCCAAAAATATCTACACCTAGTGCTGTCGCAAAGGCAAAAGCAAGACCCCAGAGAACAATACTAATGATCGACCAAAGGGTAGTATGACCTTTTGTTCCACCGACTAGTAAAGCTATGAAGGCCGCGACGTGTGTACCGATTAAAATTGGCCCTAGCATAATCATTCCAGGTAAGCCGTACTTTTTCCATAACTGCATTGCACGGTTACTTCGTTTTGAATTTGCAACAGGTTTTGACTTGCGTCGAGAAGCCAACCAAACCTGTAATTTTTCATAGCCAATAATCAATAAGAAAACCGTTAAAAGGTTTCCGACAACTGCAACAATCGTAACTAGAAAAGGATCGAGACCCGAGAGAATTCCAACAGGTATGACTAGTCCCATTTCTAACCAGGGTATGGCAGCGCCGAGGAAAACTAAAAAGTATTCAAAGATAAAAATCAACTCCCTTCAGAGTGTATAGTAAGTATACCATGGAAATAGAGCTTGTTATTCAGCTGACTATACGTGAAAATAGAGAAAACAAGGGAGGTGAGCGAATGAAAGTTGCAGGACTGTTACTAGTAACTGTTTTGATAGGAGTTTTCATTTATGCAATCAGTGGTCGATTGATGGGAACGCGAATTAACTTTATCAAACGCTTTCTTGCCGTATTGATCAGTATGATTTTAACAACAGTTGTCTACTGGTATTCGTATTTACGCACAACGAACTTCTTGACGAATGATTTTTATGATATTGTGACGGATCCAAGTGCCATCATTTGGACGGGGAGCATGTTATTAATTGCGATGCTTTTGTACTTATTCTTTGAACTTTTTGACCCTCGTGCGCTCACAGAGCGTGGGAAGCCGTCATCTCATCATTCATTCTTCACACGGCTATTTGTCTATAGAAGACGTCAAAAGCGATTTCGAGCAGTACTTCAAATAGCAATGACAAATGGATTTACAAGGACTCTGCAGTATGCGAGGCATCGTGAGAATGAAGAGGAGCTAGCCCGGGCTTTTCGCGATACACTCGAACAAGCAGGCGGTATTTTCGTGAAGTTTGGACAAGTGTTATCAACACGATCTGAATTGTTTCCGCGTGCATTTATTCGTGAGCTCAGCAATCTCCAACAACATGTGACGCCACTTTCAAATGAACAAGTCGTGCGTCTTCTTGATGAAGCGTTACCTGGGACTACGGAGGATGTGTTTAGCGAATTTGATTATACGCCTCTCGCTGCTGCTTCAATTGGTCAGGTACATAAAGCGCGGCTCAAAGAGAGTGACGAAGTAGTGATTGTAAAGTTATTGCGGCCAGATGTTTCAGATATTATGGAAGACGATTTAGGCATCCTCATTGATTTTGCTGAGTGGATTTCTGAGCGGTCTGATTGGGCAGAGAGTATCGGATTCCGGGAACTGGCACATGGGTTTGCGGAAGGTTTGAAAGAGGAAATTGATTTTTCGATCGAAGTAAGGAATACGCTCCAGATTGCCAAGACGGTCAATGCAAGTGTATATCCTGTAAAAGTGCCTATGGTGTATACGCGTTTTAGCAACAGCAAAATGATTGTTCAGGAGTATGTGGAAGGTTGTACAGTAGCAGAGGCGGACGAGTTGATTATTCGTCACGATTTAAACCGCTATGAGCTTGCACAGACGATTTTATATTCGTTCTTTGAGCAAATGATAGGACCTGGTATATTCCACGCAGACCCGCATCCGGGAAATATATTTATCAATGGAAAGACCGGAGAGGCGACATTGCTTGATTTTGGGGCAGTCGGTAGATTACCGAACGAACAACAAGATGCGTTCCATTTGTTTTTATTGGGTCTTCATCAACAAGATGAGAGTGTCATTTACGATTCGCTGACGAAGATGATTTCAGATTCCGCGCATATTGATCGTATCCGACTAGAACAAGAAATTGGGCAGCTGTTGTTGCGTGTATCGTATATCGATAAGATTCCAACCCAAGAATTGATCTTCTCATTGTTTGCTCTGGTGAGAAAGCATGGCTTGCATTTCTATCCTTCTGTTGCGCAGGCTTTGCGTTCACTAGTGACGCTTGATGGGACATTGACAGCGATTCATCCAAGTTTTGATACATTTACAGAAGCCAAAGAGTTTTCAGAGCGCTATATGCATGAGATGTGGAAGAAGCCGTTTCAAGAACCGAAGCAGGTATGGAAAGAGTTTGAGGAAGAAATGGCACTTGCTTTACCAGCACTTCGTAAATTTCCAAGACGTATCGATCAGTTGATTAAGCGGGTGGAGAGTGGAAAAATAATTCTCCATCATGATATTTTCTCAGATAAAGCGAACAATCAATTTGTAACACTGTTGTTTTCTAAATTCATTTTATTGATGGTAGGCATTACATTCGGAATCATTTCCGTTGCTTTATTGGCCATTGCACAAGTAGTGGATACGGCATATGGAGTTTATTTAAATACAGTGTCGTATGTTGGATTGTTCTTGTGTGCAATTTTATTGGTACGCCTGTCTGTTCAGGCGATTCGGGATATTAAAAAGCTTTAAAATTTAAAGGAAGCAGACAAACTCATTGATATAGGGTTTGTCTGCTTTTTTGTTCTTGTTGTTTAAACGGTGTTCTGCTACTATCAAATAGTAGCTTGATTAAGGGGGCTTAGCTCAGCTGGGAGAGCGCTTGCATGGCATGCAAGAGGTCGTCGGTTCGATCCCGATAGTCTCCATCAAAACTTGGGAAAACTGCAAAACGGCGAAAAGCCGTTTTTCTTTTGTTGAAAATACGAACATATGTACGGTATAATGGGAACATAATTAAAGGAGTGAGGCGCATGACATTTTTTGAAGGAATCACGTTAATGATCGGGTTTGGCACACTCATCGTCAGTATACTGGCTCTCTCTTATTCATTTACGCAAAAAAAATAACTGCCCCGAAGGACAGCTCTACTATGCGACAGATCGGCAAGCCTCTGCACATTTTTTACAAGCTTCTGCACACGCTTGGCAGTGATCATGTGAATGATGCTCACACTCAGCAGCACAACGCTCGCAAATCTCAGCACAAACAGCTGCTAGTTCCTTCACAAAAGGAGAATTCCGCATAATGGCTTGTTCCAAGTACGAACAAAAATCAGCACACTCCCGATCGAGTCGAATACACTCTTTCATCATCGTGACATCTTCTTCTTGCAAACAAGCATCAAAACAATGGTTACAAGCAGCCGCACAATCATGAAGAGTCTGAAGTAAATCTTGATACGTAGAATTCATCCAATTCCTCCTCTATAGTAGTTACTATTTTGTTTCCCTTTTACGAAGCCGTTAAACATTTCCCAACATACCGAGCATTTATTGAAAAGTAGTAATTGGTATACTTGAAGTACGACCCCCTCAAATAAAAGTGGTATTTCGAATAATACTATATAAACTAATCGCAGATAAGGAGGCAAGAAAATGGTTCAAGCGGATACGACATATCAGGTGGAGGAAACAGTTATGATTCCGAAGATTGTGAAACGAAGTGCATTTACAATAGTAGGTTTTCAATTCGAAGCTAGCCTTTTAGAGGTAGAGCAGCTAAACCCGATACATAGTTATTTTAATGAATTGATACTGAACAAAGACTTGATTCAAAACCGGTTAAGTGATGAAGTCTTAGTTGTGCAATCCTATCCTTTAAAAGATAATTTCAATCCAAAAAAGGATCGATTCAAACATGTTATCGGGTATCGCGTGCAGCGTGCATTAGAACTACCTGAAAATATGGTGAGCTTGACCATCCCTTCTTGTGAATATATGAAGGTCAGACACACTGGAAGTTCTGCAACTATCCATGAAGTGCATGATTATTTATATTCGTATTGTGAGCAACAAAAGGACTATTCGCCACTAGGATTTGATATAGAAGAATGGCGCACAGATTATAATCCGTTCCAAGCTACTAATGAAATTGACGTACTGGTAGCTGTTCGATAACTCTTCCTCATTTATGGCGAAGAGTTTTTCTTTGAAAGATAAGAAAGTATATAATTTTTGATGCCATGAGCCCAGTGTTCATGGTATTTTGATTTTATGGAGACAAA
>NZ_JBGOBM010000026.1:0-4074 GCF_041475995.1 Chryseomicrobium imtechense
TTGTTGTGGTGACTCAATTCTATCAGAAGTTGTCCTTATTTTTGTACACAAAAAGCGCGCACCGCAGAATTTTCTGCGGTGCGCGCTTTTTCAATTAGAGTCTAGGTTTTGTCCCAGCCTCTTTAGTATGTGTATCTAATAGTTCTGTCGATTCTCGGACTTCTCCTGAATCTGAAGAAGACGATTCTTCAACTCATCTTCCATACGCGCAATTTCGAGCTCCGCAGCTTTTCGTTTCATGCGGCCATCTGCTTGAATTTGTAGCGTTTCTTCGATTGTACTTAGAAGATTCTCTTGCGTTTTCTTCAGTGTATCGATTTCGACAATCCCACGCTCATTTTCTTTCGCAGTTTCAATCGAATTTACTTTCAACATCTCAGAATTCTTCAAAAGTAAATCATTCGTCGTCGCAGTTACTTGGCGTTGAGCCGACACCGCTTTTTGCTGACGATTCAACGTTAAGGCAATCGCAATTTGATTTTTCCAAAGTGGAATGGAGGTCATGATTGACGATTGAATTTTTTCAGCTAGTGTTTGATTCGTCTGTTGGATCATGCGAATTTGTGGTGCACTTTGAATCGTGATTTGGCGAGAAAGTTGCAAATCATAAATACGTTTTTCTAAACGGTCCACAAACTGCGTCATATCATGAACTTCTTGAAAAGCCATCTGGTCATTGGATTGTTCTGCTTTTTGACGAAGGGCAGGAATGACTTGCTGCACGATTTCATCACGCTTCAACTCTCCAGCGGCAATGTATATATTTAGTGCCTTGAAATAATTTTTGTTTTGGTCATACAGTTTATCTAGCATTCGGACATCTTCGACTAACCCACGCTTTGAGTGCTCGAGTTGAATTCCGATTCGGTCTACTTGCGTGCTCAATTTTTGATAGCGAGTCATCACTTCCTGCAAGGAGCGATTCATTTTCGAAAAGAACTTGCGAATGCCTTTCTTTTCTTTTTGATTCAATTCTTCCGGGTTGATTTCATTTAACTTCTTCATCAAATCCCCTAAAATATCACCAACCGGTCCAATGTCTTTCTTCTGGACGTGATCAAGCATCTGATGCGAGAACTTTGTTAATTCGTTTTGGGCAGTCGCCCCGTACGTCAGGATAGACTCATAATCACCGACTGGAATCTGTGTGGCGAGTTGTTTTGCCTTAGACTGTTCTTCTTCTGTTAACCGTTCCATTAGCTTTACTTGTTGCGTTTGCTGTTCTTGTGGCTTTGCTACGGGTTCCATCAGAAGTTCATCAAGTAGATAGTCTGTCTGATTTGTTTCGTTCGTCATGATTTATCGTCTCCTTTGGGCTCAGGTAGTCGGTTTGATAACTGCTTTGCATAGTCAAGTTCAAGTTGAAGTCTATTGATGTCTTGTTTGATGACATCGTTCACGTCTTGCTGCAATAAGCCATTGATCTCGTCCATCATGTCTCGTGCATCCATAAGTGCCACTTTTGTGGAAGCATCTTTACTTGGCTGTCGGACGAGAAGTGCATATTTTTTCGTGATTTCTAGTGCGCTGTCTATATGCGAGTAAAAGAAGTTTTCAACTAAATAAAAACGTCGTGGTTCTTCTTGAACAAGTTGGACTACACGCTTGGCAGCTCGATTCATCTCAATCAATTGCTTGATCGAACGAAACGAACGGACACGTGTATAGAATTGATTGAGCTCTCGAATTTTTGCTTGTGCATCTTCGACTTGTTTCGAAATATGTTGAAGCTCAGACCACGTCAAACCATGTTTCTTTACAACATGATAGCGTTGGATGCCTTTGATTGAATAATTCGAGGCAGCATAAGTCCCTGCGGCTATAGCAGCGCTCAACGTCAATCCTGCATCAAAAGGAATGAGTAACACGAGAAGGGAAGCACTACTGATCGGTACATTGAGCAAGTGCCGGTACGCTGTATATTTAGAATTCATACTACACCTCTTTTCACTACTAGTTCATACGTTTTTCTATAAGAAAAGTTTCATTCTTAAGCCTAGTATCTGTGTCATTTGGAAGAATTGCAAGCACTTTAGTCGACAGCACGAGTGCTTTTTAGCATAATGAGTAGAGGAAGGAGGGGACAAGCATGTATTCCGTCGTATATATGAAGGCAGATTATGAGCCTTGGTACCAATTTGAAGAGTGGCAATCCCATATCTTAGACAGCTGGTCCTTCCAAACTGAAACAGAAGCACAGGCATTTCTTGAACATAAAGTAGAGGAATTTAAAGAGTCGTATACATTTTCAAAAGAGAAAAATGGGTTTTATGCTTTCTGGGATGGAAAAGAAGTCTGTTATTGCGAAAACTGTGAGGAAGATTTGCAACTGTATCATGGGTTATTTATCACTTCTGAACTAGCAGAATAATGTGATAATAGCTGTTGACGAACAGGGGTATATTGGTATAATTTAATTAACAATGTATAGCGAGCACCGTTTAACCATTCACATATCCTATGTAGTGATCGATGTGAACCCATCGGTACTTCATCGGATATGTGAATTTTTTTACTCGCATATTGATTATCTATTTGGAGGTTTTACACATGAAACAAGGTACAGTAAAATGGTTCAATGCAGAAAAAGGCTTCGGATTTATCGAAGTAGAAGGCGAGAACGATGTATTCGTACATTTCTCTGCAATCAATGGAGATGGTTTTAAATCACTTGACGAAGGACAAGCTGTAGAATTCGAAGTGGTTGAAGGAAATCGCGGACCTCAAGCTGCAAACGTTACAAAACTATAAGTAACAAAAAGCATGACCCGACTTGGGCCATGCTTTTTTAGTCTACCGATTGCAACGTAGAGATCACTTCAAATTCTTCTCCTTCGCCACCCGGCATACGAAATACTCGCTTCACTTCACCAAATCCTTCAACGAAATACTTCTCGATAACCGATTGATCTTCGCCTTCTTGACTGAGCATGATCACATCAGTGAATGTCTGAAAAGGAGTTTCGAGCGTCCCATCGACTTGTTCGATTGTCCATCCTCCGAACGCGGTTCCTTCTTCTAAGGGTAAAGAAAGATACGTTTCAAGTTCTGGCATCGATTCTAGTTCATTGAAAGGAGGAAAATCTGCTTCATAGGCTTCAACCTCTTCAAAAATTTTGACAATACGATTCTCTTCCACTCGGTAGATCCGCTGAACTACTGTTCCGCCGTTATCCTCAAGTGTACCGATATAGTCATCATATAAATACTGTGTTTCTAAAGTGTACGTGGCGTACTCATTTCCCATACCTTCAAAACGAGCAATCGATTGATTTGGCATAAAGTACGTATGAAGGTCAGGCCCCATTTCTTGCGGTTCTTCAATCTCAGGCTCAGTTTCAGTTTCAGTTGACGGTGGGTCGTTCGGCTGAGGAGTTGTCGACGATTGATCAGTACACCCAACAAGCAGTGCTACAGCGAATAAAGAGATGATGCGAACTTTCACAGGACACGACCTCCTTTTACAGACTTTGACGTAGTGCTTTGGCCAGAAGTTTCATTTACCTGAAAAATTGGTATACTACCTACTAAGGGAGGAATGAAGATGCAGACACCAGACACTACTACACAATTAGATTTTTATGAGCGTTTACGTAAGTCTATCACGAGTTACTTTGAAAAAAAAGGAATTACCAAAGTGAGTTCCTTTTTACTTTTCGCTCCAGATATTTTTCATCTAATGGTCAAAACAATGGCAGATCCACGCGTAGACTTTAAAAGCAAAGCGTTACTCGGAAGCGGTATTGCCTATTTTGTAGCACCCGTAGATTTTTTACCAGAGCTTCTGGCAGGTCCAGGTGGGTTTGTTGACGATTTGATTATTGCAACGTTTGTGTTAAATCTTCTTGTGAACCGATTGTCGCCTGATTTATTAGAAGACCACTGGGCGGGGGACGACAAGCTCTTAACCACATTAAAACAATTGACAGCAAGTGGAGAGTCGATCTTGGGGAAACTTCCTACGAAATCGTTAATCGGAAACTTTATGAAACGAACGTAAGAAAATCCGGCCAAAAACCCTGGCCGGACCTTTTTGAACTATTTCACATCTGATATTTGATAGTGGGCTCCGGA
>NZ_JBGOBM010000027.1:0-3645 GCF_041475995.1 Chryseomicrobium imtechense
TATGTCTTTCAGACATGGCCAGTAAAAGCGCCTTATAGGCGCAGAGCAAACCACCAGTTCTACTGGTGGTTATGATTATAAGTTTATTCCCCATCCGGACGAGCATCCTCTATCAATTGGTCCATACCTTCAATACCTTCTTCTTTAATCTGCTGCAGCTCCTCAGTAAATGCACTGCCGACTTCCCGTGAGCGGTCATAGTTAGCCGTCGCCATGTTTTTCAAGAGGCCAAGTTGATTATAAGTGATTTTTTCTTCTTCAAGCAGCACATTCATCGCATTGTATTCAGAATTTACTTGGACTTGCGCGTTATTGTTCCAAGCAATACTGAAATTATTGATGTCCATGGTCGCATGAACACTTGTCCAGTTGCGGTCATTTAAAGCACCGACTCTCCATTGCTGCCATTTTTGAAGGATGTCTTCTGTGCGTCCGAACTCATCGCGTAGACCTTCTGCATTTTGAACGTTTGTGTATGTTCCATTTGCTTCTTTCGCCACTTCTTTGAGCTGTTGCTGTGCTTCTGAGTCAGCGTTAAAGCCGATAACATTGATGATAGGGGAAATGTTACTCCCGGCAAAGTCTTTCGCAGCGGCAACTGGGTCTCCGTCACATGTTTCAATGCCGTCACTCACAAGATAGATGAGATTCGTATTAGTCTCACCAGCTAAGCCCTCAAAGCTTTGTGCTGCAGATTCTAGTGCACCGGCGATTGGTGTCCAGCCAGCAGGTTGAAATTGATTCATTGCTTCCTGGAAAGCCGCTTCATCATAAGGGCCTCGCTCATAGATTTCTTCGATAGCCTCACATGACATCGCTTTATCCGCACTATCGCTCGTTCCTTTATGACCATAAATGCGTAGTGAAACGTTAGAGTCTTCAGGAGCTGAAGCAAGGAAGTTCTGAATTTCTCGCTTCGCTTGATCCATCCGCGTCTCGCCACCACCAGCATCTGCAGCCATAGAACCACTAGCATCTAGAATGATTTCTAGATTATAATTCTCTTTAAATTCATACCGTCTATCTGCTTCCGGCATTCCGTCCATATCAAACCGTGCCGCATCCAGTACAGTAGAAGGGTCAGGTAGACTGATCCTTGTGATGTTATAAACGTGGCGATAGTAGAGTTCGAGCTCCTCTTCTGTGGCATTCTCAGGCAGTGCCGGAATATCACCGAACAGGTCTAAGAAAGCCACTTGGGACTCTTCACTTCGTCCAATTGTTTCGTTATTTAAAAGGCCCGCGCCTTGTTGAACAAAATCTTGCGGTTCCGTTGGAAGCAAGGGAAGATCCATCTCCTCCAGTTCAGCCAATGGACCTTCTGCATCAGTTTCCATCTCTGTCGGTTCCGTTGTTGGTTCTTCTTCACCTACAGTATTTTCTGTAGTAGCGGGTGTGTCTGTCTGTGATTCCTCATCGTTTTGGCAACCTGCCAGCGTCATACTAAGTGCGATGGCTGCGAATCCTAATCTGATTTTCATCTATCTCTCTACTTTCATGAATAGTGTGAAAAATTCCGATTATATACAAATTATACGGTTTACGAAGGAATTGGTTTCATTTTCTTGTATTACCCAGAAGAAGGAGCTTTAAACTGTAAGTGTTTTTTCCCGAAAACTAGTTCTAAATTTGGAGGTGCACCATGATTTATATCGAGACCCCGAGATTAATAGTGCGTGATTGGAAAGACACGGATTTAGAGCCTTTCCGACAACTGAATGCAGATGAAGAAGTGATGAGATTTTTCCCAAAAACATTATCAAAAAGAAGAATCCGATGCCTTTTGTCAGGCCATCATTGCTGAGATCAAAGAGTGCGGGTACGGATTGTATGCTGTGGAAGTGAAAGCGACAAATGAGTTCATCGGCTTTATTGGATTTCACACAGCCACGTTCGAATCTGATTTTACACCCTGTATCGAAATTGGCTGGAGATTGAAAAAAGAAGCGTGGGGTAAAGGGTATGCAACCGAGGGAGCAAAAGCTTGTCTAGAGTATGGATTTGAGGAATTAGGTTTTGACGAGATTTACAGCTTCACTGCAGATATCAACGAGCCTTCGAAGCAAGTGATGAGAAAATCGGGCTCAAGTTTGTGAAGGAGTTTGATCATCCTAAAGTTGATCCAGATAGTACGTTAAGGGAACATGTTTTGTATCATGTTCTGAGGAACGTTTGGCTAAAAGAATAGTAGATAAAGCGCAGAGTTAAACACGAGTCTTTTATTTAGGTTCGTGTTTTTTATATTGATTTGACTGGAATATATTTCACTAATTTCCTATATGTGATTTTATAAATGGAATATAATGCTATAATCAATTTAATTTCAATAAGTAATGATTTGATTGGGGGAGTAAATGATGGCTAGTGATCTACTTAATTTAATGATGTACATTGTTTATCTTCCCATCATCATTCTCATCCATGAACTTGGCCACGCTGCATTTGTTGTCCTGTTTGGACGCAATGTAACAGAAGTGAGTATAGGTCGCGGGGAAGAAGCCTTTCGATTTGGTAAGTTCGTGTTGTATAAAAGCCGGGTTTTGTGCATGGGAAGATATAGATTCTCTCGCAGAGTATAAACAACTTCTCATTTATATGGGAGGAATCATTTTTAATCTAGCTACTGCAACTACTGTGTGGATTTTTGGGGAGGCGCAGTATGCAGATTGGTATAGGTCATTTATTGTTGCCTCTTACTTTATGGCAGTACTCAATTTACTTCCAATCGTTTATAAAAATCTAAATTTGAAATCAGATGGTCTTCAATGCTTGGAACTCATTAAATCAACTGGAGGAAAATAAATGAGCGATTTAGAGTTTATGACGTCGTATGTAGATCATCTGAGTTTAGCACTTCTAGTATCAATCTTCAGCTTAATCGCTTCCGGTATTTTCAAGTCTAGAACGGATCTGATCTGGCTACTCAGTACAACTTTACTGTTAATTCTCTTTTCAAGCTTACTTGTCACCAATATGGAGTACATAGCAGAGAATCTTTCAACCGACTTCTATGTGATGTTCATCGCATACATCGCTCTTGTCATCATCTTCATTCGGAATTTGTATGTGTATTTCAGAAATCGGAAAAGAACAAAATACAATACTAATAAGGAAGTTTAGATAGTGTACTTTTTACTACCTCTTTAGCTACTAATAATAGTTGGAACATTATCAGTAGCGACAATTACTCGAACTAAAGTGGTTATGTGTTGATTGGGTAAAACCGTACCTGTGCCTCACACAATTCAACAATCTTAATTTAATAAGGTTTGCTCTATATAGTTATAGAATTGCAATGCAAACTCAGAATCATTGGGTACACTGTTACCTTAGAATAAAACGCTTAATTTAACAGTAATTGATTATGAATCTAGAGGATCAAAAAATTCTAGTAAATGGAAACGGAAGAGCAGTTTTTGTTGGAATTACATTTGATATATACTGAAAACTACTATATGATACTCTTATACAATAACGCCCGAAATAAAACGGGAGAGGTTCATAGCTACTACCCTCTATAAAAAACTATGGAAACATGACTATTCGCCATGTCCATATAGGACGTGGCTTTTTTTAAAAGATAAGAAAGTATATAATTTTTGATGCCATGAGCCCAGTGTTCATGGTATTTTGATTTTATGGAGA
>NZ_JBGOBM010000028.1:0-3204 GCF_041475995.1 Chryseomicrobium imtechense
CTCCATAAAATCAAAATACCATGAACACTGGGCTCATGGCATCAAAAATTATATACTTTCTTATCTTTTAAAAAAACCTGGCTCCGCGCTAAGCGCGAGCCAGGTCTTCTTCAGATTGTTCGGTTTCATCTTCTAATTTCGTCACAGTCATCTTCACAATTCGGTTGCGGTCCATTTCGTTCACTTCAAAGTGCAAGTTTTCGAAGATGACCTTCTCCCCTTCATCTGGCACATGCCCAAGCAATTCCATGATGAAGCCACCAATTGTTTCGTTTTCTGTTTCAATGTTCATTTCCATCAAATTATTAAAGTCTTCGATTTCAAAACGAGCGGCACACACTAAGCGGTCGGCCGTGTGTTCATATACCAGCGGTTGCTCATCATCGTCTGTCTCATCTTCAATCTCTTGACCAATCATCTCTTCAATAATGTCTTCGTGCGTAACAATTCCAAGTGTTCCACCAAACTCATCTAAAACAATAGCCATGTGCTTTTTCTTCGCTAGCATTTGCTTGTAGACTTTCTCAACACTTAACGATTTCACAACGAAGAGTGGTTCACGATCCACAAATTCTTCTAGTGCACGTTCTGGATTCATCGACCACTCAATGAAACGTTTCGTATAAAACATTCCAATGATCTCATCCATGCTCTCTTCATAAACTGGAAAACGTGTGTATTTATTTTCAAGTAAGATGGAACGTACTTCTTCAAACGTAGCAGTCGTTGGAATTCCGACAATCTCTGTACGGTGCGTCTCGAGGACATCCTCAACATCTTTATGAGGGAAATCAAGTACACCTTTCAAACGGTCAGACTCTTCTTCTTCGAACGTTCCTTCAGTTGAGGCGATATCTACCATAGAGCGTAACTCTTCTTTGGTAAGAGTCGCTTCTTTTACAGCACCCTTAGAAAGAACACGAATAAAGATATTTGTTAATTGTCCAAGTAAGAAAGTGATAGGTCGCATTATTTGTACAAGCGCCCCGATTACCGGAGCTACAATATACGCTACACGATCCGAAAAAGTTACTGAAATCGTTTTCGGCAATACTTCACCAAAAATAATAATTGTAACGGTCAGTGCAGCTGTAGCAAGAGCTACGTCCCAATTATAATTTAATGCAATAATCGTTAACAAGGTTGGCATTGCAATGTTCACAATGTTGTTCCCAATTAAAATTGTTGTGATCATGCGGTCCGGCTTAGACAACAGCACGAGAAGTTTTTGTGACGCACGATCCCCTTGCTCAGCCCGAAGCTGGACCTTCATCCTATTGACTGCGGTTAACGCAGTTTCACTGCCGGAAAAGAAAAATGACAGCGCTAAACAGATGCCTAAATAGACAAATTCCATTGGTTTCTTGTTCCCCCTATAGAGTAACGCTCAAAATTTAGATTAGAGCTATCATATCATATTTCGACGGATTGATGCATTGAAAGCTCCATAATTCTGAAAGTTTGCTATACTTGATACTAGATTCTACATAACAAGAAAGAGGGATTCGATGCACTCACCAAAGCTAGATCAGTATTTTTCAGATATGCGAGAAACACATCTTTCCGAACTAAAAGAATTCTTGAAAATAGCAAGTATTTCATCATTATCTGAACACAAAGAAGATATGCAAAAAGGTGCAGAATGGCTAGCGGAAAATATGAAACAAGCCGGTCTTGAAAACGTCAAAATCGATGCGACCGCTGGACACCCTGTTGTGTATGCAGATTGGCTGCACACACCAGGAAAACCAACTGTGTTGATGTATGGGCACTATGACGTACAGCCTGTAGATCCTCTTCACTTATGGGAAACAGAACCGTTTGAGCCAACGATTCGAGACGAAAAGCTCTTTGCACGTGGCGCAAGCGACGACAAAGGGCAAGTATTTATGCATGTCAAAGCTGTAGAAGCTTTACTAAAGAATTCTGGCGAGCTTCCCGTCAATATCAAGTTTTTGATTGAAGGCGAAGAAGAAATCGGAAGCCCGAGCCTAGATGCTTACGTGGAAGAAAATAAAGAGGCTCTAGCAGCGGATATCATTGTGATTTCAGATACGGGGATGCAAGGACCTGGTCAGCCAGCAGTATGTTATGGACTTCGTGGTCTTGCAGGCATTCAAATCGACGTAAAAGGCGCAAAAGGAGACCTTCACTCGGGTCTTTACGGAGGCGGTGTACAAAACGCGCTGCATGCCATCGTCGAACTATTAGCTTCGTTCCGCGATAAAGAAGGCACGATTCAAGTGGATGGTTTCTATGAAAATGTTCGTCCACTTTTAGATGACGAGCGTGAAGCTTACAAAGCACTTGGTTTTGACGAAGAAGCTTTGAAGCAAGAGCTTGAAGTCCCGTCCTTGTTTGGGGAGCCAGGGTTCACGCATTTAGAACGCGTGTGGGCACGTCCGACATTAGAAGTCAACGGTGTGTTCGGCGGGTTCTCGGGTGAAGGAATTAAAACGGTTCTGCCAAATGAAGCAGGTGCTAAAATCACGTGCCGCCTCGTTCCAGATCAGGATCCAGATGAAATTGTCGCGAAGTTGAAAGCACACGTGGAATCACATAAGCCACAAGGTGTCGAAGTAACCGTTTCAGAATTCGATAAAGGGAAACCATTTATCACCCCTTACGATCACCCAGCAATTCAAGCAGCTGGCGCAAGTTATGAAGCTGTCTATAACGTACCGACTGCTTACGTGCGCGGAGGCGGTTCGATTCCAATCGTTGCTTCGTTCGATGAGATTCTTGGGCTTCCAGTCGTATTGATGGGCTTTGGATTATCTACGGAGAATTTCCATGCACCGAATGAGCACTTCCACCTGGAGAACTTTGACAAGGGCCTCCGAGTGATAGGGAATTACTACGAGCAGCTTGCGAACTTTACTCCTGAGCAATTAAAGAAATAATTGTGTAGCAATTCAAGAAAAGAGTTTCTCGAAAATGAGAGACTCTTTTTTGATACTTAAGATAGTTAGAAACTTTCGAAATGCACCAACACAGTGCCCGGAAGCCAGTACGTCATTTCCCGGGCTATCGGAGTTTTGCCGAGAACCCACAACGAGACGTAAGTCGATGTGAGGAGGCTCGGTGAAAGTCCCCCAGGAAATGGCGTTCTGGATTTTGGGCTCTCAATCATAACCACCAGTAGAACTGGTGGTTTGCTCTGCGCCTATAAGGCGCTTTTACTGGCCATGTCTGAAAGACATA
>NZ_JBGOBM010000029.1:0-2518 GCF_041475995.1 Chryseomicrobium imtechense
GGGCGAAGCCATGGAATCTGTCCGTATTTGGTCCTTAGACAGGCTGTGGATGTGTACGCTCCGGTGGCCAAAAGCAAAAAATAACGACAAGAAAAGGTAGCCAGCTGTTGGCTACCGTCTGATTTGGATGCTCTTATGTGTTCGACTCGTTCGTCCGTGAAGAAAAGGACAGGAATCTACAGGCTGTCCTTGAAGATACAGCCTGTGATTATCGGCTTTTATAGGACGAAGCGACACGTAGAGCGACTTGATGCACTTTTAGTCGCTCTAGTGCAGTCGCCAAAAGTCATAAAGCAAAGGGCAATCATGTTTTGACTCAATGTAGCTGAAAATAATGCAAAATAAATGCCTCTAGAAAAGAACTCAAAAATCATTATTTAAATTTTGAACAATTCTGAAAACATGTGTTATTATTAAGTTAACTTTGGTTAACCTAGTTAACCTTATATAATATAAGTATCTTAAAGTTAACTAAGGAGATGAAAAGATGGCGGATAAAACCTTTGGATTTAAAGTGAGTGAAGACTTATATGAAAAGGTGAAGACAGTCATAGAGACAAGTGGAATCACTAGCAAGGACTGGTTTGAACGAGCGGTCGCACTATACGAGATGAACGCCATCAAACAAGGCTCCAGTGACTATACGCAAGACCTGACTGAACTAGAACATCATACGACTCGCATGTATGAGTTAATCGCAAACATGATTGAACGTTCTATCCACTTGAAAGACCAAGCTGTCAAAGATGTAGCTGATAAGTTGGAGAGCAAGGAATCTATCATCACAGACCTGCAAGAGCACGTCAAACAGTTGAAGATAGAGTTGAGCTTAAGTAGGGAAGAAGTAGAAGCGTCTGTAAAGAGGGCATCGGAATCAGAAGAAAAATTGAAGGCTAGCCAAGGGATGCTAGAGACCAATCAGGCACTTGTCAGTGAATACAAAGAAAAGAACGATACATTAAATGGACTTGTAGTGAAGTATCAGGCATATGCCGATGAGAATGAGCAGTTGAAAAAAGCTTTCGAGAACGAGAAAACGGAGATGGTACGAGAAGCCATGGAAGAAAGGGCCACCCTGACGAAACAAGTGGACGAGTGGACTGAAAAGTTCCGTACCTCCTCGGAAGAGCTACGAACCCTACGTCAGCAGGCGGAACAAGAAAAAGCAAATTACGAACGTGAAATAGCGATGGTGTCAGAACGTAAAGAGTTGGAGAAGGAAAGAGCTGTCGTCGAACAACGTTCACTTCATAACGAAGAAGTCAGAAAGCTGTATGACGAAATGGCCAACCTCCGCAAGATGAACGAGGATACACGCGAACGTATGCAGGCAGAAATTGAACAATTAAAGCAAGAGAAATAGAGAGATGAGAACAACTAAAGAATGAGTTGAACCGGAAAGGCAAGAGCGAGGGCTTGCTATTTCCAATTTTTCTTATGAGTATAACGAAACACCTTGAAAGAGTTATTGATACAGTTTTTATTAGGAGATAGAGATGATCCTAGGGGAAAAGACGATGATAAAAATGGATTTTAAAAGGGGCGCTAGTCAGATGGCTAGCATGGACCCGAAAAATCCAGTCCATGCTCTTAGAAGATCAAGACGAAGTATCTAAAGTATAGAAATCCTTGTTTTAGATGCTTCGTCCACCTTTAACTAGTGAAATTCGATTATATTTGCCTCAGAATGCGAATTTTCTATGCAGAGATTCGCATTCTGGGGCTTTTAATTTTCATTTTGTGATGAAGTGTACATTTAAAATCCTCTGAGAAGCCCTCAGAGGATGGCTTTTTCAGATGACCATGCGTTCTTTCAAGGAGATGGCTTCTTTTTGGCTCACTATCAACGAATCGAGCACTTCGATGTTTAAGATTTTACCGACCTTAATCAATCGTTCACTCACATTCACGTCTTCTTGCGAATACTGGCAACTACCGGATGGATGATTATGAGCAACGATGATGCTGTGGGCGTTACTCATGATAGCTGACTTGAAGACCTCTCGTGGATGGATGATGCTTGCTCCTAATGCACCTACATGGCAACGATGGACAACTGTAATCTCGTTCTTGATGTTGAGACACAAGACAAGGAACACCTCACGGTCTTCGTCTCCTATGAGTGCTTGGGCAAAATCAAGTGCGTCTGTAGCTCCTTTGATTCTCTCCGGTAGGATGTCTTTGTACGCTTCCTCGACCTCTTTGATTTCCTGTTTGATTCGTGTGATTTCAATGATTTTTTCGAGTTGCATCTGTATCGCTCCCTTTCAATTTTTGGTCCGCCGGGCGGAAGTGGTCCCAAAAGGGATTATTTTTTGCCTTTTGGTAAGGAGGACGGATACACCACCTAGAGGACCGGTCAAGGGTCTCAGCGCAAAAGTTTTTAGCGCAGCCGGTATAAAAAGTTTTTCGCCCCTTGAACTGAACTCTCCTGTCTTGGAACGAAATAGGGATAGGGCGAAGCCATGGAATCTGTCCGTATTTGGTCCTTAGACAGGCTGTGGATGTGTACGCTCCG
>NZ_JBGOBM010000030.1:0-1517 GCF_041475995.1 Chryseomicrobium imtechense
ATGGAGAGCACTAACTTAGGTTAAGTTAGGAAGGGCGCACGGTGGATGCCTTGGCACTAGGAGCCTATGAAGGACGGCACTAACACCGATATGCTTCGGGGAGCTGTAAGTGAGCTTTGATCCGGAGATTTCCGAATGGGGAAACCCAGCACGCGTAATGGCGTGTTACCTTCCAGTGAATACATAGCTGGTCGGAGGCAGACCCAGGGAACTGAAACATCTAAGTACCTGGAGGAAGAGAAAGAAAAATCGATTCCCTGAGTAGCGGCGAGCGAAACGGGAAGAGCCCAAACCAAGAGGCTTGCCTCTTGGGGTTGTAGGACACTCTATACGGAGTTACAAAGGCAAGGGGTAGACGAAGCGGTCTGGAAAGGCCCACGACACGAGGTAAGAGTCCTGTAGTCCAAACCCATTGCCCTCCAGAGTGGATCCTGAGTACGGCGGAACACGTGAAATTCCGTCGGAATCCGGGAGGACCATCTCCCAAGGCTAAATACTCCCTAGTGACCGATAGTGAACCAGTACCGTGAGGGAAAGGTGAAAAGCACCCCGGAAGGGGAGTGAAAGAGATCCTGAAACCGTGTGCCTACAAGTAGTTAGAGCCCGTTAATGGGTGATAGCGTGCCTTTTGTAGAATGAACCGGCGAGTTACGATTCCATGCAAGGTTAAGTCGAGGAGACGGAGCCGCAGCGAAAGCGAGTCTGAACAGGGCGAATGAGTATGGGGTCGTAGACCCGAAACCAGGTGATCTACCCATGTCCAGGATGAAGGTGAGGTAACACTCACTGGAGGTCCGAACCCACGCACGTTGAAAAGTGCGGGGATGAGGTGTGGGTAGCGGAGAAATTCCAATCGAACCTGGAGATAGCTGGTTCTCTCCGAAATAGCTTTAGGGCTAGCCTCAGATGAAGAATCTCGGAGGTAGAGCACTGTTTGGACTAGGGGCCCATCCCGGGTTACCGAATTCAGACAAACTCCGAATGCCGATGATTTGTATCTGGGAGTCAGACTGCGAGTGATAAGATCCGTAGTCAAGAGGGAAACAGCCCAGACCACCAGCTAAGGTCCCCAAGTAACCGTTAAGTGGAAAAGGATGTGGCGTTGCTTAGACAACCAGGATGTTGGCTTAGAAGCAGCCATCATTTAAAGAGTGCGTAATAGCTCACTGGTCGAGTGACGCTGCGCCGAAAATGTATCGGGGCTAAACGGTTCACCGAAGCTGTGGATGCATACCTAGGGTATGCGTGGTAGGAGAGCGTTCTAAGGGCGTCGAAGTCTGACCGGAAGGACAGGTGGAGCGCTTAGAAGTGAGAATGCCGGTATGAGTAGCGAAAGATGGGTGAGAATCCCATCCACCGTATGACCAAGGTTTCCTGAGGAAGGCTCGTCCGCTCAGGGTCAGTCGGGACCTAAGTCGAGGCCGATAGGCGTAGACGATGGACAACAGGTTGATATTCCTGTACCACCTCCCCGCCATTTGAGTGATGGGGGGACGCAGTAGGATAGGGAAGCGTGC
>NZ_JBGOBM010000031.1:0-1345 GCF_041475995.1 Chryseomicrobium imtechense
TAGTCCGAAGTTTCTGATTTCACGCTGCCAAGAAAAGCCTCTAGCGAGGCGGGAGGTGCCCGTACCGCAAACCGACACAGGTGGTCGAGGAGAGAATCCTAAGGTGAGCGAGTGAACTCTCGTTAAGGAACTCGGCAAAATGACCCCGTAACTTCGGGAGAAGGGGTGCTCTGACAGGGTGAAAGCCCGAGAGAGCCGCAGTGAATAGGCCCAGGCGACTGTTTAGCAAAAACACAGGTCTCTGCAAAACCGTAAGGTGACGTATAGGGGCTGACGCCTGCCCGGTGCTGGAAGGTTAAGAGGAGTGCTTAGCGCAAGCGAAGGTGCGAATTGAAGCCCCAGTAAACGGCGGCCGTAACTATAACGGTCCTAAGGTAGCGAAATTCCTTGTCGGGTAAGTTCCGACCCGCACGAAAGGCGTAACGATCTGGGCACTGTCTCAACGAGAGACTCGGTGAAATTATAGTACCTGTGAAGATGCAGGTTACCCGCGACAGGACGGAAAGACCCCGTGGAGCTTTACTGTAGCCTGATATTGAACTTTGGTGCAACTTGTACAGGATAGGTAGGAGCCTAAGAGCCCGGAGCGCCAGCTTCGGAGGAGGCGTCGGTGGGATACTACCCTGGTTGTATTGAAGTTCTAACCCATGCCCGTGACCCGGGCAGGAGACAGTGTCAGGCGGACAGTTTGACTGGGGCGGTCGCCTCCTAAAGTGTAACGGAGGCGCCCAAAGGTTCCCTCAGAATGGTTGGAAATCATTCGAAGAGTGTAAAGGCAGAAGGGAGCTTGACTGCGAGACCTACAAGTCGAGCAGGGTCGAAAGACGGGCTTAGTGATCCGGTGGTTCCGCATGGAAGGGCCATCGCTCAACGGATAAAAGCTACCCCGGGGATAACAGGCTTATCTCCCCCAAGAGTCCACATCGACGGGGAGGTTTGGCACCTCGATGTCGGCTCATCGCATCCTGGGGCTGTAGTCGGTCCCAAGGGTTGGGCTGTTCGCCCATTAAAGCGGTACGCGAGCTGGGTTCAGAACGTCGTGAGACAGTTCGGTCCCTATCCGTCGTGGGCGTAGGAAATTTGAGAGGAGCTGTCCTTAGTACGAGAGGACCGGGATGGACACACCGCTGGTGTACCAGTTGTCTTGCCAAAGGCATCGCTGGGTAGCTATGTGTGGACGGGATAAGTGCTGAAAGCATCTAAGCATGAAGCCCCCCTCAAGATGAGATTTCCCATTACGCAAGTAAGTAAGATCCCTCAAAGACGATGAGGTAGATAGGTTCGGGGTGGAAGCGTGGCGACACGTGGAGCTGACGAATACTAATCGATCGAGGACTTAACCAAA
>NZ_JBGOBM010000033.1:0-1210 GCF_041475995.1 Chryseomicrobium imtechense
ATTTCATCGACTTCTTATCCTCACCATACAGGCGTGCATGAGTAATGATTGATTCATGTTCTGCCGTCATGATCTCGATCGTGCCATATGATATCTTTGCCAAAACACTACTTTTGGCAAATCGAGGAGATGTGGAATATTGACGTCCATCTATTTTGACGAGTCCATACTTATCTGGTCGACACTCTTCATAACGCACGCATTCAAAGGATTTTTCAGGTAACTGAAGGAGTGCTTTTTTATCTTCCTCAAACAGTTCGGACAAAAGCTCATCTTTTTGATAGTGCTTGCGATTCCTGTCTTCTTCAGCTGCAATCCAGAAGGTCTCGTTCAAACGCTCAAGATCTGCCACATGTATCTCTGGCAATAAAAAGTTGTTACGTATGTATTTGACCATGGCTTCAACGTGACCTTTTTCGTTCCCACTGCCTGGATTACAGAACTCAGTGGAAAAACCATAGTGTAAGACGAATCGTTCGAACTCGTCAGTCAATACTCGCTCACCATAAGGAAGGACCTTTTTGACAGCTGGACTCAAGTTATCGAAGCGAATTGTCTTAGGGACACCACCGAGATGGTGAAAGATTCGCTTTAAGCCTTCTAAGAAACACTCTCGGTTCTGCGACTGGAACACTTGAAAATAGAATGTGTTGCTGAAGGGGAACGAGAGCGCTAAGTAGGAAAGGTCGACAGACCTACCCCTGTATACAAATGGTGCTTCTCCAAAATCAACTTGTGCTATTCCTGGTATGCTTTCAAGTGGTAAGGCAGCCTCTGTTGATTGTCCCATCTGCTGTTTCTTTTTTCGTACATAATCGCGGATAGAACGATAAGATCCGTTGTATCCATGTTCCTTCACCAACACATCGAACATTCTCTTGGCAGTCCGACGAAACTTCTTTTTCTTAGTCGCATCTTCCTCCAACCACTTATCGATTATGGGTCTAGCTTCTCCCATAACCCTTGGCTTTCGAGTAGTCTTCGGACGTTCTTCACTCCAGTCTTCCATGTCTGCATATTTCTTTACGGTTCTCTCATCATGGTTCATACTTCTTGCTACTTCTGCATATTTTCTACCTTTTTGATTCACTTCTTGTCTGATATACTGGATGTCAGTCACTGTTAGCACTCCCTGTACCTCCCTGAATATTGTTAGCCCAATATCAGAGAGTTTAATTGTATGGAGAGATGCTGACAAGTGGCTTTTCTT
>NZ_JBGOBM010000034.1:0-910 GCF_041475995.1 Chryseomicrobium imtechense
TCTTCTGCTGTACTTCTTGCTGAACCTACACTCGAGACGATCAGTTACACGCGCAAAAAGAAGATCGGACGTGTGGACAGATTGAACGACCTGCCCGTCGAGACGATCCACTATGACCTCTCTGAATCAGAGAAGGTCTGTTCAGAATGCGATCATTCGATGCATGAGATGAGCACACAGATCCGCAAGGAACTGAAGATCATCCCTGCACAGGTGACAGTGGTCGAACATGTCCAGCACATCTATAGCTGCCGCCATTGTGAGACACATGAGATCAAGACTCCTATCAAGAAGGCAGAGATGCCAAGACCGGTCATCCCGAAAGGACTTGCGTCCCCATCTGCTGTCGCTTTTGTGATGACTCAAAAGTTCGCAGACGGCCTACCTCTCTACCGACAGGAGAAACAGTTGGAACGGATGGGACTGCCGCTGAGTCGACAGACGATCTCGAACTGGATGCTGTCGAGTACGACGAGCTGGTTGAAGCCTTTCTATGCAGAACTCTATCGTAGAATTCGCCAAGAAGAGGTGCTTCACGCTGACGAGACCACTCTTCAAGTACTCGAAGAGCCCGGAAAGAAGGCAGAATCAAAATCCTATATGTGGCTCTACCGTACCGGCAGAGACTCTGATACGCCGATCGTTTTATTCGACTATCAGTCTAGTCGTGCCAAAGAGAATCCTCAGAAATTCTTGGAAGGTTTCGAAGGTTATCTACATGTGGATGGTTATGCAGGATATGAATCTATCCATAACGTAGAACTCGCAGGTTGCTGGGCACATGCGCGTCGTAAGTTCGACGAAGCACTCAAGGCACTGAGAGGTGCACCTGGTGGTGCCGGTCGAACAACCGTCGCCAAGAAGGGACTCGATTTCTGCAACCGACTCTTTACCATCGAACGGAAAATCA
>NZ_JBGOBM010000035.1:0-851 GCF_041475995.1 Chryseomicrobium imtechense
CTCCTTCATCCGCTCGACTTGCATGTATTAGGCACGCCGCCAGCGTTCGTCCTGAGCCAGGATCAAACTCTCCATAAAAGAGAACTTAATAGAAGCTCATTTTGTTGCTGGCATCATACTATTCGAGTGTTAAACACTCCAATATCGATATCCAAAAAAATATCCTTCTCCACTAACGAGGGTTAGCTTCGAAAGGTTAATCTTAACGTCTTGCATGTTCAGTTTTCAATGTTCAGCTTTAATGCTCTCAAATAAATTGGAGCGGGTGAAGGGAATCGAACCCTCATCACCAGCTTGGAAGGCTGGGGTTTTACCACTAAACTACACCCGCGTGGTTTGTATGTTAGTAAGAATAAAGTTATTGGCGCGCCAGGCAGGAGTCGAACCCACAACCTTCTGATCCGTAGTCAGACGCTCTATCCAATTGAGCTACGGGCGCTATTTTTGAATGGTGCGGCCGAGAGGACTTGAACCTCCACGGGGTTAACCCCCACTAGGCCCTCAACCTAGCGCGTCTGCCATTCCGCCACGACCGCGTAGTCATCAATCATGATTGATGCGACAATCACTATTCTACTATAATTCCTTACTTACTGTCAAGGGAAAATGGTGAGCCATGAAGGACTCGAACCTTCGACCCTCTGATTAAAAGTCAGATGCTCTACCAACTGAGCTAATGGCTCTCTATAAGAAATGGCTGGGGTACTAGGATTCGAACCTAGGCATGACGGAATCAAAATCCGTTGCCTTACCGCTTGGCTATACCCCAGTAATAAAATGGCGGTCCCGACGGGAATCGAACCCGCGATCTCCTGCGTGACAGGCAGGCATGTTAACCGCTACACCACGGG
>NZ_JBGOBM010000036.1:0-816 GCF_041475995.1 Chryseomicrobium imtechense
TTCGAACCCCCGCGCGGTTTGACCCGCCTGTCGGTTTTCAAGACCGATCCCTTCAGCCGGACTTGGGTATACCTCCGCTGTGTGATTATACTGGTGGACCTTGCAGGACTCGAACCTGCGACCGGACGGTTATGAGCCGTCTGCTCTAACCAACTGAGCTAAAGGTCCTTAAGATGGCGGCCGAGGGGATCGAACCCCCGACCTCACGGGTATGAACCGTACGCTCTAGCCAGCTGAGCTAGGCCGCCATAATAAGTATAAGAATAATTGGTGGAGCCTAGCGGGATCGAACCGCTGACCTCCTGCGTGCAAGGCAGGCGCTCTCCCAGCTGAGCTAAGGCCCCATAATGGGTATCAGGTTTAAATGGTCGAGAAGACAGGATTCGAACCTGCGACCCCTTGGTCCCAAACCAAGTGCTCTACCAAGCTGAGCTACTTCTCGTATTATGGCGCGCCCGGCAGGAGTCGAACCCACAACCTTCTGATCCGTAGTCAGACGCTCTATCCAATTGAGCTACGGGCGCATAATATAAGTGGTGCCGAGGACCGGAATCGAACCGGTACGGTAGTCACCTACCGCAGGATTTTAAGTCCTGTGCGTCTGCCAGTTCCGCCACCCCGGCAAGGGTATTGTATGTAAGGCATTTAAGAAATATGGAGCGGAAGACGAGGTTCGAACTCGCGACCCCCACCTTGGCAAGGTGGTGTTCTACCACTGAACTACTTCCGCATTGTATACATGTCATATGAAAATGGTGCGGGTGAAGGGAGTCGAACCCCCACGCCTTGCGGCGCTAGATCCTAAGTCTAGTGCGT
>NZ_JBGOBM010000037.1:0-781 GCF_041475995.1 Chryseomicrobium imtechense
TGTGTTAATAGGCTTGACATGGAGCCTCTGTGAGCATGAATCTCTCGTGAAAGGCTTGCCACATAGTTTCACGCCTTTACTACGCTATCATGCTCACTTCTCCAAATAAAGCCCACTTGTACATTTCAAGGATACAGAGAATTTTTAGTGGCTTACTTAATGATTGCGAAAGTGGCTTACTTTTCAATTGCGAAATACACCCGGGAAATGACGACCTGGACTCCGGGATTGATTGCCACTGAGAAGTTATCACTCTCAAATTCTTATTTAAACTTTGTAGACTGGCGTTCGACCACTGACAGATCAGTATTTACTAGAAATACACTTGGAGATCTAACGTCTTCCTAGAAACGCATTCTGTAATCAGGCTCTTGCCAGAAAGATCTCTTTGACATTTCAGGTCTTACTAGTAAGGGTTTTGTGGCTGAGCGAGCATTCTGGAGCAAGTAATGTGTTTTCTAAGGCAAGTAACTTGATTTCTACAACAAGTGACCTATTTTCTGCAGCAAGTAAACCGATTTCTACACCCGAAGTCGTTTTATGGAAACTATTTTAGATGTAGAGTTAGTTGGATGCAGTCGTTCCTACAAGAAGGTCTTGTCTTGGACGGATGGGTCGTACTGGAGAGGGTCGGCGCCGGAAAAGATTATGTCTACTTTTTCGCACACAAAAAAGGCCACCCCTGACGGGATGACCTTCTTTTTTGTTGCCCAGCGACGTCCTACTCTCACAGGGGGAGACCCCCAACTACCATCGGCGCTGAAGAGCTTAACTTCCGTGT
>NZ_JBGOBM010000038.1:0-700 GCF_041475995.1 Chryseomicrobium imtechense
AATCATAACCACCAGTAGAACTGGTGGTTTGCTCTGCGCCTATAAGGCGCTTTTACTGGCCATGTCTGAAAGACATACTGAACGGGTGGACCAGCCAACCGCACTACTTTCCCGTTCAGGCCCCTTAAGGGGCTATTTTTTCTTTATCTCCTCGCCCGTGAATGGGTCGATGAACTCTTTCATTGTCATCTGGTCATGGATGACATCCTCTTGGAGCTGATTCTTTATATACTCCTCGATTACTTTCTTGTTTCGCCCGACCGTGGTGACATAGTATCCTCTGCACCAGAACTGTCGATTCCCATATCTGTACTTCAGATTCGCGTGCCTATCGAAGATCATGAGACTGCTCTTTCCTTTGAGATATCCCATGAAAGATGAGACACTCAGCTTGGGCGGTATACTGACGAGCATGTGTATGTGATCCTTACATGCCTCAGCCTCGATGATTTCTACACCTTTTCGCTCGCAGAGTTGACGAAGTATCCTGCCTATATCTGCACGGATCTTTCCATAGATGACCTGCCTCCGGTACTTCGGCGCAAATACGATATGATACTTACAATTCCATTTTGTATGTGCTAGACTTTGGTTATCCATCGATGGTTCCCCTCTCATACTATTTTCGGTTGGCTAGACCTGAAAATATCGTATGATGAGGGGATTTTTTTGTCCATAGCTGAAAGCTCTCAGGAACCCC
>NZ_JBGOBM010000039.1:0-689 GCF_041475995.1 Chryseomicrobium imtechense
CCGTTCCTCATATAGTCATCTTTCATCCGCATGAATGTGGCGTCCTTGTCCGTCTTGGAATAACTGTTTCGCTCACCCATGATCCCGAGGTCGATCTCATAACGATGTTTACGGACAAGCATGTCCTTGATCAGTTTTAAGAGCTTCTTTGGTTCTTTTCGTTCTGACCGGATCTTCTTTCGTTTCGCTACGTCTTCAGTTGACTCGATCTGCGCCGTCTTCTCGTTGACATGCTCTTCGAGCTTGTCCGCCATCATGGACATCTGTTCAGCCGTTAGACCTTCTTCTACCTCTAGAGCTGGCATGATGTTGGCTTTGAAGAGTTCTTCATACATCTGCTTGGATTTCTCAGTCAGGCTCGACAGGTATTTTTCGACCGCTCGTTTCCAGACGAATGTGAACTTGTTTGCGTCCGCCTCGATCTTGGTCCCATCGATGAAGATCGCGTCTTGGTCGATCAGGTCTTCCGCCACAAGGCGGTTTCGGAACTGGATGAAACACTCTTTGATGAGGGCGTTCATTGCGGGTTGTACACGGAAACGGTTGATTGTCCGGTAGGTAGGTTGGTGTCCTTGGGCCAGCCACATGATTCTCAGACTGTCCTTTGTCAGGTCCTCGATCTTGCGACCGGAGAAGGTAGATTGGGTGTATGCACAGAGGATGATCTTCAACATCATCTTCGGGTGATA
>NZ_JBGOBM010000040.1:0-670 GCF_041475995.1 Chryseomicrobium imtechense
GGATTGAAATATCGATTGCTTTCATGAGTGTCTCAATTCCATAAGTCGCACTCCTTGTGAGTGCGTGGATTGAAATAGTTTCAATTGTTCGGTATCAATTAGCTTGGGAGCGTCGCACTCCTTGTGAGTGCGTGGATTGAAATCATCTGTGATACCTAGACGCATAGCTTCTTTTCGTCGCACTCCTTGTGAGTGCGTGGATTGAAATGTTTTCGTGAATCTGGAGAAATCACGTTGAAACGTGTCGCACTCCTTGTGAGTGCGTGGATTGAAATTAGCGTCTCGTTGCGTAGGAAGGCGAGTAGCTTGGTCGCACTCCTTGTGAGTGCGTGGATTGAAATAGTACCATTTCCCCATCCTTTTTCATTATTTTCGTCGCACTCCTTGTGAGTGCGTGGATTGAAATCTCCTTAAGCTTACTGATGTCAATGATGTCCATTGTCGCACTCCTTGTGAGTGCGTGGATTGAAATGTTTTCGTGAATCTGGAGAAATCACGTTGAAACGTGTCGCACTCCTTGTGAGTGCGTGGATTGAAATTAGCGTCTCGTTGCGTAGGAAGGCGAGTAGCTTGGTCGCACTCCTTGTGAGTGCGTGGATTGAAATAGTACCATTTCCCCATCCTTTTTCATTATTTTCGTCGCACTCCTTGTGAGTGCGTGGATTGAAAT
>NZ_JBGOBM010000041.1:0-668 GCF_041475995.1 Chryseomicrobium imtechense
TCCACACGTCCGATCTTCTTTTTGCGCGTGTAACTGATCGTCTCGAGTGTAGGTTCAGCAAGAAGTACAGCAGAAGACACTTCGGCCTCATTGAACAACTGTAGATCCAATTGGTCTTTGTCTGTCTTCTCACTCGATGTGCCAAAGCGTTTCGCCTGAAGTAGCGCAAACTGTTGCTTATAGTATTCCATCTTGGCCTCGAGCTCTTTGTTTCGCTGTTCGAGCTGTGCGTTCTTCTTCTCGAGCTCTTCAATTGTAAGTTGTGTTTTCTCGTCCTGTTTTCTCATAGGGATAAGAATAGCATAAAACTATCCGGTGAAACAGACGTCAAATCACTTTTTTAGCAGCAACGGAAGGATGTGCATCACGTTGGTCAAGTGGCAATCCATCCAGCAACCAGTTCAGTTGCCGGCTCGAGATAGATAGAGGCTGGACAGACCCGAGGTCTGGCCAATCGAACAGTCCTTTCTCCAGTCTACGATAGTAGAGCCAGAAGCCGTTGTGGTCCCAAAACAAGATTTTCAGTTTATCTTTTTTTCTGTTACAGAAGACGAACAAAGCCTTCGAAAATGGATCTAACTGAAAAAGTTCCTGGACGATGACAGCAAGTCCGTCAATCGATTTGCGAAGGTCTGTTGGACCCGCTGCTAGATAGACGCGCTCGACAG
>NZ_JBGOBM010000042.1:0-591 GCF_041475995.1 Chryseomicrobium imtechense
CCATTACGGGATGTATGCAAGAAACAGAAAGGCAAAGGTGAAAGCACTGCTTACGAAATGGCAGAAAGAGGTCAAGAAATGGTTCGTAAAAGCAGGGGCAAAGCTCCGCAAGCGCAACTGGCGTGAAAAGTTCTTGATGAACAACCAGCCAGATCCATTGGTGTGCCCAAAATGCGAGAACCATCTCGTGTTCAAGGGAGAGGTCTGTCTAGATGATGGTGTGCTGACGATTCGCGTGGCCGTATGCAATAATACAAAGAAATACTTAGAGAGGGTGATCGACTATCTCACCAGTCAGCAAGACTCGAAAGAAAAAGAAAAAGGCCAGTTCGCCTAAGGCGAGACCAGCCAAGGTGAAGTACATCTGCCTACTCTGTGAGACGACGGAACTGATACCTTATGACGTCGTACGTGACATGGATCGGATGGACCAAGACGGGGACCAGAGCGTCCCGCCGATGTTTGAGTGCGACCAATGTGGAGCGGGGATGTATCCTGAATCGTACAAAGGTATATCCGGAGCCCACTATCAAATATCAGATGTGAAATAGTTCAAAAAGGTCCGGCCAGGGTTTTTGGCCGGATTTTCTT
>NZ_JBGOBM010000043.1:0-470 GCF_041475995.1 Chryseomicrobium imtechense
GCGCGAGTGAAACCCAAATTAGCCTTCAAGAATCCAAAAACTGGTTCCACGTCCGTCTTGCGACGACGATAGATAGAGCCGGTTTCTTCATCCGAAAGCTTGGTTCTCACATATTCTTTTTGCTCTTCCCAGGTGACATTCACAGACATCGTGCGATTAGTTCCCTCATATGCCCTTGTACACTGCGACCGGAATGGACAACCACCACAATCTTCTGCTCGATATACTTTGAAGTGGCGTTCGAAGCCCGTCTTGTCTCTGCGGACGCTCATATGGGAGAAGTTGAGTCGTTTAGAGTTTGGACATTCGTAGGAATCGGTTGATTCGTCATAGGTCCAGTTCGCTGTCTGGAATGGGTTGTTTTTATACGACCTCTTCTGTTCTCGAAGATAATGACCATAGGTGATGAGTGGTGTCTTTTGGCGTTTCACTAAGATGTCGTTGTAGTTCGGCTCGCTGCCATATCCCGC
>NZ_JBGOBM010000044.1:0-468 GCF_041475995.1 Chryseomicrobium imtechense
TCTTGACCTCTTTCTGCCATTTCGTAAGCAGTGCTTTCACCTTTGCCTTTCTGTTTCTTGCATACATCCCGTAATGGCGGATCGTCTTGAACTGTTCGTCAGGGATGTGACGGATCAATCTTGCGATGAACTCTTCTACCGTCACAGTCTCCGTTTTCTCGAGACCGTCGGTCTTGTCCTTGTAGGTGAATGTCACCATCTCGCCATCATATGCCACGATCCGATTGAGACCGATCGCAGGTCGTCGCATATAGCGGCCTATGTAGCGCAACTGTTCCTGAATCTTCCCCTTCTGTTTTGGGGCATGCACATAGAAGCCGTCCTTGTTGTTGTTGAAGGCAGCCTGGAGTCTCGGTTGGACCTTTCTCTTCTCTTCGGCATTCAGGTTCTTACGGATCAGTTTTAACACGACTGTCTGCCACTGCTTTCTCAACATCGCAAATGGAATGAAGTCATGGTCCACATATT
>NZ_JBGOBM010000045.1:0-460 GCF_041475995.1 Chryseomicrobium imtechense
TGGTGCCGGTCGAACAACCGTCGCCAAGAAGGGACTCGATTTCTGCAACCGACTCTTTACCATCGAACGGAAAATCAAAGACATGACTCCTGAAGAACGACTCAAGATCAGGAAAAGCGACAGTCAGCCCGTGCTGGATGCTTTTTTGGCATGGCTTGAAGAACAACAGGAGATTGTCGCTCCAAAGACTGCCACCGGAACTGCGATCTCTTATACATTGAAACAATGGTCAAAACTCACGACTTTCATGAAAGATGGCCGAATCGAAATAGATAACAATCGTGCAGAACGTTCTATCAAACCATTTGTGATCGGCAGGAAGAACTGGCTGTTCGCAGCCTCGACAAGAGGCGCGACCTCGAGTGCCATCGCTTACAGTCTCATCGAGACTGCCAAAGAAAATGGGCTCAATCCTTTCTTCTACCTGCAACTTCTTTTCGAAGAACTTCCACAGCGTGAT
>NZ_JBGOBM010000046.1:0-435 GCF_041475995.1 Chryseomicrobium imtechense
CGAACACGGAAGTTAAGCTCTTCAGCGCCGATGGTAGTTGGGGGTCTCCCCCTGTGAGAGTAGGACGTCGCTAGGCATTATTTATTCCGAAGTAGCTCAGTGGTAGAGCAACCGGCTGTTAACCGGTTGGTCGTAGGTTCGAGTCCTACCTTCGGAGCCATTCTATGGAGAGCTGTCCGAGTGGCCGAAGGAGCACGATTGGAAATCGTGTATACGTTAATCGCGTATCAAGGGTTCAAATCCCTTGCTCTCCGCCATAGAGCTCTTACAAACAATGGCCCCTTGGTCAAGCGGTTAAGACACCGCCCTTTCACGGCGGTAACACGGGTTCGAATCCCGTAGGGGTCACCATTCATACGGAGGATTAGCTCAGCTGGGAGAGCACCTGCCTTACAAGCAGGGGGTCGGCGGTTCGATCCCGTCATCCTCCACCAT
>NZ_JBGOBM010000047.1:0-415 GCF_041475995.1 Chryseomicrobium imtechense
TCGAGACTGCCAAAGAAAATGGGCTCAATCCTTTCTTCTACCTGCAACTTCTTTTCGAAGAACTTCCACAGCGTGATTTAGAGAAACTCGAATCATTCGAAGATTTGATGCCGTGGTCGAAAAATTTACCAACGAACTGTTATATCCAATCAAAGAAATAGAAAAATACCCAGCAAAATCAGTAAGTCGATTTTGCTGGGTATTTTCTTTGATAAGATACAACGTGTTCACTATTTGACGCTTACGGATAATTTCAAATATGCGGTCAGAGTTCTTACACTCTGACCACATATTTTCTTAGGTTCACCGCCATGAGCGCTAACCCTATGTCGTTTTCGACCTTCGGTCGGGTGCGGACAGAGGCGCGAGTGAAACCCAAATTAGCCTTCAAGAATCCAAAAACTGGTTCCACGTC
>NZ_JBGOBM010000048.1:0-413 GCF_041475995.1 Chryseomicrobium imtechense
AGGTGGCCTACCGCTGCAAAGGTAGATTCTGTACGACATGTTCAGTAGGTGAGAGTGAAGAGTGGAGTCGCATCTTGGCGAACGAGGTGATACAGGTGAACCATCGCCATGTCATCTTTACAATCGACGAGGGGTTGCGGGATGTATTCCTTCAACATCGATATCTACTGAAAGACATGATGGATGAGGCCGCACGGATCATCAAAGAGTTCTTCTGGAAAAAGGCCAAGGTCGAACCAGGGATCATCTCAGGTCTCCATACATTTGGGTCGCAGGTGAACTTCAATCCTCATGTACACATGCTCGTCACGATGGGTGGGATCAATCAGAAGGGTGAATATGTGGACCATGACTTCATTCCATTTGCGATGTTGAGAAAGCAGTGGCAGACAGTCGTGTTAAAACTGATCCGT
>NZ_JBGOBM010000049.1:0-391 GCF_041475995.1 Chryseomicrobium imtechense
AGTGCAGTGAAGAAGATGCTATGAAGTTTCCACTGATTATGAGATTCACAAGGATCAGTAGAGGCGGAGCCGAGATGGAGAGTTAGTTGGATGCAGTCATTCCTATAAGAAGGTCTTGTCTTGGATGGATGGGTCGTACTGGAGATGGTCGGCGTGGGACGGATCAGGAAGAATCGCGCTTGGCCCGCGCTGAAGGGGCGGGCCAAGTCCTCTTCGTTCGTGGACTGGCTCTTCAGACGAACATCGCAGGGGAGACACATCCATCTGCGAGAAGACAAACAGCGCGGGAAAAGATTATGTCTACTTTTTCGCATACAAAAAAGGCCACCCCTGACGGGATGACCTTCTTCTCTGTTGCCCAGCGACGTCCTACTCTCACAGGGGGAGACCC
>NZ_JBGOBM010000050.1:0-368 GCF_041475995.1 Chryseomicrobium imtechense
GTGAGCCATGAAGGACTCGAACCTTCGACCCTCTGATTAAAAGTCAGATGCTCTACCAACTGAGCTAATGGCTCTCTTGAAGTGGTGCCGGCGAAAGGACTTGAACCCTCAACCTACTGATTACAAGTCAGTTGCTCTACCAGTTGAGCTACACCGGCACGGTGTTGAATCTAGTTACATAGCCCAGAAAACCACTCCGGAATCTGTCGCGCCCAATAAGATGAAACATCTTCTTGTGCACGCCTGATTTCCTCGGACTTTCTACCGCAGGCTATTTCACTTTTTAAATAAATGGTGGAGGATGACGGGATCGAACCGCCGACCCCCTGCTTGTAAGGCAGGTGCTCTCCCAGCTGAGCTAATCCTCC
>NZ_JBGOBM010000051.1:0-345 GCF_041475995.1 Chryseomicrobium imtechense
TGGTGGAGGATGACGGGATCGAACCGCCGACCCCCTGCTTGTAAGGCAGGTGCTCTCCCAGCTGAGCTAATCCTCCAGTATGTCGCTGCTTCACAGGACAAGAATTATTGTAGCATGTTGAAAAAGGTCGTGCAAGAGTTTTTGTGACCTTTCATAAAGAAAAATGCTGCTCGCTTTTTGCAAGCAGCCGTAAGCTTCCAGCCGGGATCGAACCGACGACCTCATCCTTACCATGGATGCGCTCTACCTACTGAGCTATGGAAGCAAAAATGGCTCCGAAGGCAGGACTCGAACCTGCGACCTGCCGGTTAACAGCCGGATGCTCTACCAACTGAGCTACTTCGG
>NZ_JBGOBM010000052.1:0-334 GCF_041475995.1 Chryseomicrobium imtechense
CACACCCAACGGGGGTCGGGGCGGTGACGCTCTATCTTGACGTCTTGCATGTTCAGTTTTCAATGTTCATATGTCGTGTTGAGACAACTTTTATATAGTAACAAAACATTCAATGTGTTGTCAACTATTTATTTATTCTCTCTTGGCGACCTTTATATCTTAGCATCCTTTGCAATAGCCAGTCAACTAAAATTCAGTAGAAATATAATAACATTTTATTCTTAAAAATACAAGTGTATTTTTAAGTAATACAAATAAAGAAAATCCGGCCAAAAACCCTGGCCGGACCTTTTTGAACTATTTCACATCTGATATTTGATAGTGGGCTCCGGAT
>NZ_JBGOBM010000053.1:0-325 GCF_041475995.1 Chryseomicrobium imtechense
CAGCGCCGATGGTAGTTGGGGGTCTCCCCCTGTGAGAGTAGGACGTCGCTGGGCAACAGAGAAGAAGGTCATCCCGTAAGGGGTGGCCTTTTTTGTATGCAAAAAAGTAAGACAACCTTCTCATACGGTGTTTGTCTTCTCGCAGATGGATGTGTCTTCCTTGCGATGTTCGTCTGAAGAGCCAGTCCACGAACGAAGAGGACAGCGCGTGAGATCAAACTTCACTTTCTTGTAAGAACTGAAGTCACGCAACGAAGATGAAAGTGCTCTTCTTTCAGCTTACGTGGGGAGGCTCGGGGAAACTCACCCAGGAAATGGCGGCCTG
>NZ_JBGOBM010000054.1:0-311 GCF_041475995.1 Chryseomicrobium imtechense
CTTCACTGCACTAACGTGAGGCTCTATTAGCAATCCACCACACACTGTCGAGGACAGCGACTGTTCACAAACTTCACAGTATGTCAGAACTGAAGTCACAAAGCCCTTTCTAGCAAGGGCTTGAATGTCAAAGAGCTCTTTCTAGCAAGCTCCGATCTGTCAGTGGTCGAACGCCAGTCTACAAAGTTTAAATAAGAAATTAAGAGGGATAACTTCTCAGTGGCAATCAATCATGGAGTCCAGGTCGTCATTTCCCGGGCCATCTGAGTTTTCCCGAGACCCGGCAACGAAGATGAAAGTGCTCTTCTTTC
>NZ_JBGOBM010000055.1:0-276 GCF_041475995.1 Chryseomicrobium imtechense
GGTCTTCGTCTTATCGGGTGCGGCCGGTCTGGGAGCGTGTTTCTAGGTCACGGAACTCGACAACATTTAGATGTGGACTCGATTCCACAACTGAACACAATCAATTGTCATTCTATCCAGTTTTGAAAGAACAAATTTTATTGAGAAAACACTTGTAATACTGAGTGGGTTTGATATAATAAGTCTTGTCTTTCAAATAAGTCTAGTGATGATGGCGAAGAGGTCACACCCGTTCCCATACCGAACACGGAAGTTAAGCTCTTCAGCGCCGATGGT
>NZ_JBGOBM010000056.1:0-261 GCF_041475995.1 Chryseomicrobium imtechense
GATTCTGTTGCCACCGAGAAATCATGTTGTTTCAAGAGGACTGAAAGAAGTCTCAATGCCTCCTGCTTTTCAGGTACGGTGCAGCTGTCTATATATTCTTTCCAATTGACCGGTAGCTGTTCAAAGAAATCCGTGTATTTGATTGCCATTGGCCGTTTGGCCATCAGCTCAAGATATGGTTGCTATTTCATCGACTTCTTATCCTCACCATACAGGCGTGCATGAGTAATGATTGATTCATGTTCTGCCGTCATGATCTCG
>NZ_JBGOBM010000057.1:0-256 GCF_041475995.1 Chryseomicrobium imtechense
GGGAAACTCACCCAGGAAATGGCGGCCTGGATGGAGGGATTGACAGCTAAGAAACACCTCCACCTATCCTCTTCGTTCTTCCTTTGATCTTTAGAACAAGCATCGTAAGGTGGATCTGACTTTTTTCATGAACTTTCCGTTGACCTGCCCCACCTAATTGATATAATAGAAAAGTACTGTTCCGAAGTAGCTCAGTTGGTAGAGCATCCGGCTGTTAACCGGCAGGTCGCAGGTTCGAGTCCTGCCTTCGGAGCCA
>NZ_JBGOBM010000058.1:0-254 GCF_041475995.1 Chryseomicrobium imtechense
GGATTGAAATTTTGCTCCACAATCACTATCGAAGTTGCGGTTGTGTCGCACTCCTTGTGAGTGCGTGGATTGAAATAATCACTTTTCCTTTGGCCATACGACTTAATGTGGTCGCACTCCTTGTGAGTGCGTGGATTGAAATGCATCACGTACTAGATCATCGAGAGAGACAGAAACGTCGCACTCCTTGTGAGTGCGTGGATTGAAATTTTGCTCCACAATCACTATCGAAGTTGCGGTTGTGTCGCACTCCT
>NZ_JBGOBM010000059.1:0-249 GCF_041475995.1 Chryseomicrobium imtechense
GAAGTAGCTCAGCTTGGTAGAGCACTTGGTTTGGGACCAAGGGGTCGCAGGTTCGAATCCTGTCTTCTCGACCATTTTTAATTTAATACCCTTTTGGGGCCTTAGCTCAGCTGGGAGAGCGCCTGCCTTGCACGCAGGAGGTCAGCGGTTCGATCCCGCTAGGCTCCACCATTGAACATTGAAAACTGAACATGCAAGACGTCAAGATAGAGCGTCACCGCCCCGACCCCCGTTGGGTGTGCGTGACGC
>NZ_JBGOBM010000060.1:0-237 GCF_041475995.1 Chryseomicrobium imtechense
GACAACAGGTTGATATTCCTGTACCACCTCCCCGCCATTTGAGTGATGGGGGGACGCAGTAGGATAGGGAAGCGTGCCGTTGGATGTGCACGTTCAAGCAGTGAGGTGTGATGTGAGGCAAATCCCGCATCTATAACACCAGGCTGTGATGAGGAGGACATAGTCCGAAGTTTCTGATTTCACGCTGCCAAGAAAAGCCTCTAGCGAGGCGGGAGGTGCCCGTACCGCAAACCGACA
>NZ_JBGOBM010000061.1:0-217 GCF_041475995.1 Chryseomicrobium imtechense
GCAAGCCTTTCACGAGAGATTCATGCTCACAGAGGCTCCATGTCAAGCCTATTAACACATAAAATCAATTACAGCTCTCGTGCACAGAGTGGCAAATAATTTGAGTAGCGTTTTGGCTTACTTTTCAGTTGCGAAATACACCCGGGCCATCTGAGTTTTCCCGAGACCCGGCAACGAAGATGAAAGTGCTCTTCTTTCAGCTTACGTGGGGAGGCTC
>NZ_JBGOBM010000062.1:0-212 GCF_041475995.1 Chryseomicrobium imtechense
GCGATGGTGTAGAAACGAACGTTTAATCCCGTCTCTTGAATCGCATTCAAGCCGATTTTTGTGGATAAAAAGGTTTTACCCGTGCCCACGCCTCCATAGAAAATCAGGTTCTCTTTGTTCTCCATGAATTCTCTGTTTAAAAAGTATTCGCGATTCAGCCCTTGCGTGTATTCGATATCATCCCATTTGAATTCGACGCTCGGTAATGGCGG
>NZ_JBGOBM010000063.1:0-207 GCF_041475995.1 Chryseomicrobium imtechense
TCTCTGCCGGTACGGTAGAGCCACATATAGGATTTTGATTCTGCCTTCTTTCCGGGCTCTTCGAGTACTTGAAGAGTAGTCTCGTCAGCGTGAAGCACCTCTTCTTGGCGAATTCTACGATAGAGTTCTTCATAGAAAGGCTTCAACCAGCTCGTCGTACTCGACAGCATCCAGTTCGAGATCGTCTGTCGACTCAGCGGCAGTCCC
>NZ_JBGOBM010000064.1:0-200 GCF_041475995.1 Chryseomicrobium imtechense
TCCTCGATCTTGCGACCGGAGAAGGTAGATTGGGTGTATGCACAGAGGATGATCTTCAACATCATCTTCGGGTGATAGGCTGGGCACCCGTTGTCACGTCGAAATTCGTGGAATGCTTCATTGGGGATGCTCTCGACCAGACGGTCGATAGAGAAGGCGATGTCATCTTTTGATAATTTCATCTCGATATCTAGGGGTAA